>QCWC01000135.1 GCA_013114705.1 Candidatus Nitrosocosmicus sp.
AAATTTTAAGGATGTGTTAAATAACATGATTGGTCCTAGACAAATAAGTTACTAGACAATTTTAAATGACGGTTATTTTGAGATTAATCATTTGTTTTTGATGCTGACCCTTGTGATTTTTCACACGATTTCCACCGAACCATCTACTAATACATAGTAACCATATATATAACATGATTTAGATATTGTGTTAAATTTCTTATATGCCGCTTCTCTCTTACACAAAAATATTAGAATAACAAAAATTAAGAATTGTCATTTAACATTTCATCAAGCCAGTCAAATACTCTCTGATGTGTTATCGCCAATGCACCTGTTTGACAGTGTTCTTCTGCACCTTCCTCTTCTGTAAACAGTATGTATTTCTTTGATTCAGGTGGTAGTGAAACCAACCCATCGTAGACCTTTTTTGACTGCCCTGGAAAAGAATCTTCCTTTTCAGCATCTAACACAAGCGTCGGAATTTTAATATCTTTTAATATGTCTTTGACCGAATAGTTTTTTGCCCCTATAATCAATTCATAAGGGGAATTTGTTCCTGTAGTCCGCATACCATGTTTCATGTTGAATTTTACATTAGGATCAGATTCCATTAAATTAGTTAATGTAGTATTTACAAATTCTGAATTGCCTGTATTTAGTGCGTCTAACAATTCCTTTGGAAAACTTGTCTGAATAGCATCATATCCGTCATAAACGCCATTGTAAAGGACACCTGCGGATATTCGTGGCTCAAATGCAACCGCCCTCGCAGCTAGATATCCGCCCATGCTGATACCCATAAGTGCAATCCGTTTTGGATCCACGTTAAATTCATTTTGATTGGATATTACAAAATCGGAAATTGGTGTGACTACCTTTTCCCAATCATATCGGAATGGGAGATTCTTCTTATAAATAACTTCTCCTTGGCCTGGACCTTCAAACGTCAAACAATTA
Source organism: Candidatus Nitrosocosmicus sp. (assembly GCA_013114705.1). GTDB lineage: Archaea > Thermoproteota > Nitrososphaeria > Nitrososphaerales > Nitrososphaeraceae > Nitrosocosmicus. The sequence continues at coordinate 940 of QCWC01000135.1, forward strand.
TATCCTCTTTCCACAGCAGCGGCTGCAGCAGAAGCGTATAATTCCTCCAATGTCGAATCAAAACCACCTATCACTATTAGTGTAGGGTATGTGGTAGTAGTATTTTTGTTAATGTTGCTATTAGTATTTTTATTGTCTCCTAGTTGTTGTTGTTGTTGATCGATTTGTTTTCTATCCTGGTTTATTTTTCCTCTTACTGCGTGGTAAAAATAGCCAGGTAATGAGGTTCCTTCATACGGTATCTGAATTGGTTCTACAAGGTAGGTAAATAGAGATGTAGCTTTTTTAAAACAATCTTTACTAAGATCTAAAGTAGTTAGAACCCGTGGATCATCAGGCTCAATCAACAAAAATCCAGAAGCACGATAGTAATTTGAAGCCCTTAAATATGCCTCCTTGGCACTGGTTAAGTGATTTTTAGCTAGACAATCTTCTGCATATTGATGAATCCTTTTTGCAGTTTTTAACCATTCTTCATACCAGCTTTCAAAATCACCTTCCTTGACACGATAAGCTGTAGATATACATTCTCCGATATCTGCACATTTGTAATATGTTTCACCTATTGTTCTGAGTAATTGTAAAGAGAATGTCGGATCATTGAAAATAAACTTCATCATGATTATTACATCACATGTCCAATAAGTATACTTGTATGCAATCCAACTCCAATAATGTGGATGACACCTATGTCAAAGTCATTATAAATCACAAGATAATAACCTAGTGTATGATTATTATTAAAATAATAGAGCGGTCGAAATTGTTCCCCTAACGATTATAAAGTGCGAAACTTCATCCTACCGAACCCATTGCCAATTATAGTAACAATATTTCTTTTCGATTCATATCTTTAAATAACCCGATACTTAGCAATTACCATTGAAAGATAAATTCGAGTCTAATATAGTCACTTTATTCTTTACTGTGCTTATTTTGTCAATAATAGTTCCAACAATGTTAAAAACTAATGTGGTATATGCCTCTTCCCAGACTGAATTTCCAAAAACATTTAATTCCTCTTCTTTAGCAGCCAAGTTAATTACTCTGTACCTCAATTCAAAATTACAGATGACCTAAAAAATTTATTAAAAGACATTGTGGACACGAATAGAACCAAAGGCGCATTTGTAGTAGGACTTGTTGATCCAAATGGAACTCAATATTATGTCTATGGAAATGCAAGCAAAGCAAATAATTTCACTGTTAATCAAAACACAATTTTTGCCATTGGATCTAACACCAAAGTTTTTACCGCAGTACTTTTAGCTGATATGGTCGTAAATGGCCTCATTAAACTAGATGACCCTATAGAAAGTTATCTGCCTTCAGATGTTGATGTGCCTGAGTATAGGGGACACAAGATTACCGTGGTGGATTTAGCAACTCATACTTCAGGATTACCTGAATTTCCAGATAATTATTGTTCTGAAATAGCAGGTGAAAATCCCCAAACTCCTAATGAAAAAATTCAATTTCAAATGAAATTTGCTGACTGTGCCAAGGATTATACGATTGACCAATTCTATCAGGGACTTTCTAATACTACCATTACAAGGGAACCAGGGACAAAATTAGAATACTCGACATTTGGTTCTGCATTGCTTGGAAACATCTTGCTGTCTTTATCAAACGAAACATCTTACGAAGATCTACTAAAAAACCGGATTTTAGATGTTTTGGGAATGAATGACACTCGGATATTTCTTTCTGATGAACAAAAATCGAGGTTGGCAATTGGACATTTGTATGGACAAGAACCAACATTGTTTAACTACTCAAATCCCATAGTTCCAGGTGGTGGACTCTACTCATCTGCCAGTGATATGTTAAAGTTTATCTCTGCTAACATCGGATTGATGAAAACAAAATTACATGATGCTATGCAACAATCACATTTAATAAGACATACTTCTGGTGAGACAATGGAAAATAACATACAGATAACCAGTCAAAATAGTATAGATTCTGTAGGGTTTTATATTGGATTAGGATGGTTTGTTACAACGAATTTTGGTACTGAAATAATACGACACAATGGTGCGACAGGAGGCGGGTATAATGCCTTTATGGCTTTTAATCCTGACACTGAAAGGGGTATCATAATTATTTGTAGTTCAGATATGAGTAATGCAAACATTACAACTGCTGGTCTTTATGAATATAATCCTCTTTCATATTTTGTATGGAATTTACTCAAAGGATGAATAATGTAATTTAATCGGTTAATTGCAAATGAGTGGTATTTATGAATCAAATTTGTTTCACATACCACCGAACCAGCTACTTGTTTTGGTAACGGATGAAAATGCAAAAAGGATAAACTATTTCCGATTGTTTAAATTATCAATAAACTACCGCCATTTTATATATCAACAAATTTTCAATTAAATGGAATTTATTTGTGTGTTCTTATGAATTCTCTTAATGTGGATGCTTCTTCTTTGTATGCCTTGATTGTGTGAGATTTACCGTCTGGACATACTATTGATACTTTTACTATGTTGACCTCTGCATCAGAAGCATAGACTGGTGGTTCCACTTTTTCTATTTTGCAATTTGCATTGAGCAGTTTCTTTAATTCAGAAATACAGTTAAGTTCTGGCATATGTAAATTTCGTATACAATGCTATTTATCAATCATTTTGATGGCATTTTTCAAACAGGTGGTGAGAGTTAGGGCATATGTACTTTGATATTTATTCTTCCAAGAATTATGATATTCCTACATCTTCCCAATTACAAACTCATATGAAATTGCACACTCGTCCCATCGAACCCGCTACTATTTATGGTAGCGATGTTGGGGCCAGGTACGCAGCGAGTGCTTTGAAGATGTCGGTGGCGATGCTCGTGCCCTCCGCGGCGTTCGGGCCGTGCGTGTTGTCGATCACGATCGAGAGCTGCTGCGACGGCAGGTACGCGGCAATCCCCTCGTATCCGTTGAAGATCGGGTTCTGCAACACCCACCCATTAGCGATGGCGACCCCAAGTCCGTAGCCGATCTGCCCAGGCGCTCCCGGCAAGCCCTTCGACAGATCCTCGACCTGCTCGCTGGCTGACTCCTTCGAGAGCATCTTGCCGGTGCCTACCGCCTTGATGAGCGTGGTCATGTCGTGCAGCGTCGACGTCATGATGAGTCCGTCGCCGAGGCCCCACGACGGGCTCCATCCCGTCGACTCCTCGTAGACACCGCGCTCCGACGTGTAGGCGTGGAGTGCGGGTGAAGGGATGGCCGGGAGCTTCGTGATATTCGTTTCGGTGAGCTCGAGCGGACCGAGGAACTTCTGCTGCAAGAGATCGGTGATCGACTTCCCGGTGATCTTTTCGACAACGTTGCCAAGGATGATAAAGTTGGTGTGCGCGTAGTGGAAGCATGCGCCCGGGTCGCAGACGATCGGCTGCGCGAACGCATATTGCAGCAGCTCGTCGTCCGTCCAGTGGCGGAACGGCTCCGCGAGCTGCGCCGCCTGGAAGGTCGGGTTCTCCTGGATGTAGTCGGGGTAGCCGGAGGTGGCACTCGAGAGCATCCGCAGCGTCACCTTGTCGGCGTTGGGGTACTGCGGGAACCACTTTGACAGGGTATCGTTGAGGCTGAGCTTGTCCTGCTCCTGCAGCTGCAGCACCAGAGTCGTGAGCATGGGGATAGTCATCGCGCCGGGACGGAACTTCATATCCGGCGACGCCGGCACTCCCTCCTGGGAATCCCCAAGACCCGTCTTGACGACGGTGTCGTTGTCGACGTCGACGTGCAGGAGCACCCCTTTGGCGTCCTCCTTCTGCATGACACTCTGCGTGATCGAGATAATCTGCTTCGACACCTCGGCCTTGCTCGTGCACGTGCCGCCGATGTCGATATGGTTCGACGAGCACTTTGAGTTGGTCGTCGTTGTATTGGTACCCATAGTAGAATTCGCAAGCGTATTGTTTACTGCAGTCATGTTCTCAACTTGTCCCATTGCTGTAGTTGGAACGAGTATGAACGCTGCCAGCACTAAGCCTAAGTAAAAGGGTTTCATTTATAGTTACTCCAGTTTCGTCACGAACATACCCACGGCCTTCATTGAACTAACACTAAATTGATTCAATCCAAGCTCTTTAGGAATCCCACCAATTACAACAGATCGATCCGTGGGTTCAATGACCGTTCCATTATTATCTTTTGTAGAAGAAGGATTCCACACAAAATTACCTCCACCATCATCTCCTATGGTGGTATGACCTTTTACAATATCTGTCACATTTAATTTAAATGAATCTTGAATTATTTTTCCACCTATAACACGTAATTCACTTATTCTATCTACTGTTATTACAGACCCTATCATATTTTCAAGTATGCAGATTGATATAAAAATTTTTGATGTCAATAGACAAAATCAAGAATCATCAGAAAATGACGATCAATACGGGTCTAAACTGCTAAAACTAGTTAATTCATGAGCAATTTCTGCATTAAGTTTATATTAAAATATTCATTCAAGAACTTATCCATGCTTGGAAGATTCGAAAGTCACTGATGAATATTAAGATATTAACTGGTGCATAAGATAGAAAGATTTGTGAATCATTTATGGATATAGAAATGCACCTATAATCCAAACTTCTGAAATGTCGTGTTTTACGAAGATATAAAATTTTTATAGAAATTAGGATATTCTTTCTTATGGTTATCGATCCATCACGCATATTTTGTTTGTATCCATACTAACTTTGCGTTAGGATTGGGCCATTTAAATAGTCAAATTTGTTACTAGTCCCATTGAGCCCGCATTAAAAATTTATTACTTCTTATTACAAATAGATTACAAACTGATTATGATATCAAAATAAAAAAATACTTTATCAAACCCATGTGGGTATCCTCAAGAGTTCCATCGAATCCTTATACCATACGGAACTTAATCCCAGCGAACCCGCAACAATATTGGTCTTTTTATTCCACCCCGTTCATTATATTAGTATACATCATCATGAGCGACCGTGACCCCAACAAACAACCTGAGAAACTTGAATTACAATCTAGACAAATTGCCGTGATACTAGACAAATGACCATAACCAAAACCCAACAAATAGAGCTGACCAGAAAAATTTTTAAAATACTTGGGGGTGAAAAGAACGTATACAATTTACACTTTTACTGGAATAAGGGCGACGGGTTAGAGTTTTACACTGGTAGTATATCAAAGGTTCAAAAGAAACAAATCAAAAAATTGTTTGATAGAAATAGATTCTACATACTGGTAGAGAATTCAAAACCTAACCCATTAGAATCATATCATCCTAACAATGGTTTACACTTTTGGATATACGAAAAGCCCACCTATAAAAACCCCCCCCAACATTATGAGCCTTAACATACAAGCGCCCCATCTTTTAATACCTCATTATATTATAGACTCACCATCTCTGTCTTTTATCTTTTCT
>QCWC01000136.1 GCA_013114705.1 Candidatus Nitrosocosmicus sp.
GACATGCACTCATTACCAGAATCCACATAAATAATATGAAAAATCTTAAATCTAAAAAATTCATGTTTACTTCTACTTTACTTCATGGTTATTAAGAATTGTATTAATATTGTTATTATTGCAAGAGATGTGGAAAAAATTGCTAATTTATATATTTTTATAACTATTTCTTTCTCTGAAAGTTTACCATCGAGTAGAATTAGCCTGACTAGAGTTATGGGTGCATTCTTCTCCTTTGACGCTTGCAGAGTAAAATCTTCGTTGAGTATGGTTGGTCTTGATTTAACCTCTCTATGTTCAACAATTTTCTTTACACTACTTAAAAATAAAAATGAGTTCATTATAGCAGGTAGCAGGGCAATTATGGCTATGATTTCAGATTTAGATGCAATTGCCAATGCCCCATACATTGCCCCCATAACTAGAGTGCCTGAATCTCCTGGAAATATTTTACTAGGATATTTATGAAAGAAATAAAATCCCAACAAAGCAGCCAAAAAGGGTAGTTCTAACATAAGAATTTCTAGATCTCCAAATAAAAAAGTACTAATTATAACTGGAAACATACTTATGATTAAAAATCCTGTTGCTACACCATTAAATACGTCAATAGAATTTACAGTATTTCCAGCTAATGGTATTGATATTAGTATCAAAGGAATATACAATATTGGAATATAGACACTCCCAAAGATCACATTTAATTCATTATCATATATATGAAAAAATATTAATGGTATGGAAGCTAAAATTAGTGCTCCTGGCTTAAACCATCCTGGCATTACCTTGAAATCATCAATAATCCCAATTATGAAAGCTATAGTTGTTGTGAGTAATATGCCAATTATCTCGATATTTCCTGTAATGAAAAATAATATAAGTTCTCCTATGAGAATGCTTAATAACAATATCGGTCCCGCAGGTCTTGGAACTTTTGGTTTATTTGGTTTATGATTGTCATTTACAACCTTTCCTTTAAGTTTTAGAAATATTATGAACCTTGGCATTATAGCTAAATTTATCAAAAATGCAATGATAGATGCAACAATGGTGCCTATTACTAGCTCTTCAAGATAAGGCAATAACAATTATTCTAATATTGATTATTTGTCTATATATAATATCGGTCTAGATAGTAAGATAAAGTTTAGCATAATTTTGTTTTTGTGGCGTTATGAATACGAATTTTATATGGGTTTATATAAGAACATGCATTTTGATGAACTAAAAATTCATATTTTATGTTGATCTGATCCGCATCTTCTATTCGTAAAAAAAATCTACTTTAATTATGTATAATAGATATATTATTAAGTCAATAATAGAAATCTAAAGTGCTCATTATAAAGTATGATTGTTTTATTTTTCTGTGCACATAGCAAATAAAATCAATCCTATTTTGGTGATGTTTTTATTGATATCATTTACAACTATATATGGTTCAGATTTTAATCTTTCATATGGACAAATTAGTTTGGTTCCAGATAATTCACTAATTGCTCAAACTGCTGATTGTATAACGAGTATGATGACTAGTGCTCTTATAGGTGTAAATTCTAATTGCACGGATAAGATAAGTAAGATAAATTCCACATATCCAGATAGTAATACCACTCCAGCCTCTTCTAGTTCTACTCCTTCTAATAATAATCCAGATAGTAATACCACTCCAGCCTCTTCTAGTTCTACTCCTTCTAATAATAATCATAATCCATACAATCTAAGTAAGAATAATCCATTTTATCATGAATTTCAAACCAAAAATAATACTACTAGTGACGATAGCATGTCTATATTTACATCCGATTCATCGAATCCAATTGATAGTAATTACGCTAGCACCTTTACATCTTCGCCTCAAGACAACCCATCCACCTTTATGAAATCACCGCCTCAAGACAACCCATCCACCTTTATGAAATCACCGCCTCAAGACAACCCATCCACCTTTTCAGGATTACAACAACAAAGTATCAACCAACCAGTTTCTAATCCTTATTCATTTCAATCTTTACATACCACAATTAACAAATATCCCAATACTGTTCCTATCCCTGCTTCCACTCAGAGTGATGACATAGGGAACTCATTAGAAGGAAAGAATAAACACTCTAAAGAAATCTCTGAATGTTTCGATAGAGCCTTTAGCATAGACAATTACCTATCTGACTCCGAAATCATTGAATGTGCCAAAGATAGGGATAGCTTTAAATAATTTTTATTATTGTTAAATTAAAATAACATGATCTCTATCGATTAATCAGTCAGTTGCAATAATGACAATGTTTTCACCTTTGATGAATATTTCTCCCATTTCTTGACTTTTGTCTCCTTCGAAAACTTCTGTAGCATTTTCCAATGTAAGATTCATATATTGGTCAAAACTTTTCAATTTTCCTTTGATAGTTCTCTTTCCCTTTAGTTTCAGGAGTATATCTTTATTTAAACTTCCCTGTAAAATATTGGTAGATTGATTATTAGGTGACGACAATAAAGTTAGATAATTTTTTTGATATTTAGGTTTAACTTTAGATACCTTTATTTGATTTTGTATTTGAGCAAAACGTCATACCCAAGACCATGGTTCGATATTACGCAATGAACATTGTTTTCTTATTATACTCTTTGAGCGCTCAATACACTCTTCCTCATTTAAATTACCTTTCCTTAAGTATTGCAAAAAAATTTCTTCATAAAGTTTTTTAGCTCTTTCTTCTGTAAATTCTTTGTAATTACCGTCCCTTTTATCTGCTTTATCATCACAACTACATTCAGTCTGTGATTTTTCACCAATTGAATTAGTCCCTTTTAAATCTTTATACTCTTCTTTGCAATCAATACAGTTCCAATCAAAAAAATTTTCATGTATGTTGCATCTAGTCACAGATTAAAAAAAATACATTATTATTTAACTTTTTAATAATTCTAATACTTAGAAATTACCAGTACGCTCATTCTTAAGTGCCATAGTAGCTCAGCCTGGCAGAGCGAAGGTTTCGTAAACCTTAGGCCGTGGGTTCAAATCCCACTTATGGCTTTCACACCATAAAAATAAACACTATGTTACCACTAATCTTACTTGGTCCATTTTTCTATTTCCTTGAAATTTTTTAGTAATATTTTTAATTTCTTTTGCATCTCCATAAAGAACAAATATTTCAAGGCATCTGTCCTTATCGATCTTATTGTGAATATGTGTATTGATTATCTTATCAAATCCATGTCGGATTTCACTGATTTCCTGATCAGACTTTTCATCATGTATTACTAGTAAAACCGAATGTAGAACTCCTGATAATTCATCAATTCTTTTCTCTTCGAGAAGTAGGTTTCTAACACTAGCCCTTACAATTTCTGATCTGCCTGAAAATCCCAGAAACTTCTGTAGCTTATCTAGTTCTTGGATTATATTTTCATTCAGTGAAATGCTTATGATTGGCAATGTTTTTATTAATTATGTTTTTGATAATATTTGTTTTCTTCAAGTTATGATGATATCTCTAATAATTCACCCTTCAATCATTTTTATTGACGTTTCTATTTCTCTAATACTCAAGTTCTTGAAGTTCAATGCTACGTTGTCAGCACGAAATATGACAATGTGAATGGAATTTAAAACTGTATGATCCTTGGATCCGCAATTTACACTGTAATAAACTTTGTCAACACTACTTGCATACCATCCACCATTATCCATTATCTCAAAAACCTTGAACCAATGCTTGGAATTTGAGCTATCCAAGTATGATTCCATTTTTATGGCTTAATCATTATAATATTATACATGACCATATTCCAATGGATTCATCTGTTTATCAATGAATCTGTTACTTTGAGTACCGACTTTTTACTTTGTATATCCTCCTATAAACCAGATTTCTTTTTTCCAGGATGTAGAACCATCTGGATATATTCCTGCATGGATGGAGTGATAATCCATGATACGGAAAATTTTCATTATATTCATTGGTCCTTGAATCCTGTCAACATAGGTTATAATGCTTTTGAAAGGATTGATAATCGAATCGAATCTAATATATCCTGTATCTTTAATATTTTTCCATTCTTTCAATCCATCGAATGTATCTACATTTATCCGTATTTTTTCATCTCTTATTTTCAACGATCCATAATCCTATTTTATTAATATAGGGTTAAAAGTAAAAGTTATCTCTGGATCATACTTGATTTAACATGTCAACAAACCATCCCCTACCGTACAATTTAACGAAGTAGATTTTTTCAATTCCAAGGCTGATCATTTATACCAATGGTGTTATTATTCTAATTTACTACATTTAGTCAAAAACCGTACTAGTTAAACTGGTAAATAATGATATCGGGTCATAGTATAATAAGTATAATAAGTAGTATCAAGAATTCGTTACCTTTCCTAATGACCTGTTCTTTATCTTTGACGTTAACAGTTTTAATATATTTACCCCAAAGAATATTGCTGCAGCTACTATTACTATCATGCCACTGGGTGTAATATTCCATTCATAAGCCAATATTATTCCTACTATTACGGATGACAGTGAGAAGCATATGGATAATATTATAGTTTTTCTAAATCCGTATCCTAGTAGCAATGAAGAAACATTTGGGATAATTAAAAGTGATGAAACCATCAAAACTCCTATCAATCGAATTGATATTACTATTGCAACAGTGGCCAAGATAATAAATAAGATGTTTAATACAGTTGTATTAATTCCATTCACTATTGCTTGTTCCTCATTAAATACAAGATATATCAATTTTTTATAAAAAAAGATCACAAATGCTATAACAATTAAACTAAGAATCAATGTGGTAATTGTTTCATCGATACTAACTAAAAGTATGCTTCCAAAAAGATAACTTGTGATATCGATTGAAAAACCTCCTGACAAACTGATTAGTACCAATCCCATAGCTAATCCTAAGGATAGTAAGACAGAGATTGATGAATCAGCATAAATTCTCTTATTAGAATTCAATTTTATAATTGACAGTCCTCCAATTATTGAGACAATCAACGATATCCAAATAGGGTTTGATTTTAAGAATAGCCCTAATGCGATTCCACCAAAGGCAACATGAGACATTGCGTCGCCAAATAAGGAAAATCTCTTCAATATTAGAAACAATCCAATTAAAGAACAACTAATAGCTATTGCTATGCCAGATAGCATGGCACGTTGCATAAATTCGAATTGAAATACTTCAAACATGTATATTCTTTAATTCATGCTGCTTTTCTAAGCATCTATTTTTTACACTCTAGGGCGATTTTTAGATTGTTTAGATTATCGTACATTTTTGAGAAATAATCTTCTTTTAAATCGTGTTCTTCCTGTGTAATCATTTCAATTGGATTTAATATCAAAACTTTTCCTCTTATTTCATTAGCTATGGTATTCGACAGTCTGGGTTCAATATTATCTTCTGAAAATATAGTAGTTATGTGTAGTTGTTTTGCTAGTTTTATGGATTCCGTTAGCTTTTGGGGATTGACATCCATCTCAGGTGACATACCACCAATTACATGTTGTGTTAATCCATATCTTTTTGCAAAATAACCAAAAGCATCGTGAAATGCGATAAAGTCATTCAATACACAATCAGTGAAATTATTCTTAATATCAGAATTGAGCAGTTCGAGGCTATCATCAAATTGTTTTAAATTGTTTTGATAATATTCTGTATTGTCTGGATCAAGCGAGACCAACTTATTATAAATTTCTTCTGCCATAGACTCTACCAATATCGGATCAAGCCAAAAATGTGGATTGGGACTAGAGTTTATTTTTTCTATTGTTATGTTGCTGCTTAAATCTACGATATTAGAATTTGTTATATCGTTTATCCAAGTTTCAAAACCAGCACCATTAATAAAAATTAAATCTGCATTCTGTAACTCGATTATTTGTTTAGGAGTAGGTTCAAAATCATGAGGCTCTACCCCATTTGGTACTATTGTTGAAACGTCAACTTTGTCCATCCCTATCTTCTTAACAAAATCATATATTGGGTAAAATGATGCAAAAATTCTTAGACCGGTATTACCCGAAGAAGTTGATTTCAAATTATTAGGATCAGAAACAGGAACACCATTATTATTCGATGAATTAGAAGTCGCAGCAGAATCTTGAATAAATAGAGATATAATAGTCATAGCTAAAATGGCAAAACAAATAGAGAATAAATATCCACAACCATCTTGCATATCACATAAATACAATTATTAATAATATAAAGTTTTCTTATTAATTATTAATAATTTTAAGA
>QCWC01000137.1 GCA_013114705.1 Candidatus Nitrosocosmicus sp.
AATAATTTGTCAGCAGGTTTCTATTTATCTGATTTTTATGAGGTTATCCCAGAAGCAGAGGCGGATGACTACTTGGAGGTATTGTTGAATATAATTGATAAATATTCAGTCGAGGTATTGATGCCGTCTTCTGGTTATGATATTTTTCCGTTTAGTGAATACAAGTCCAAGCTAAAAAAACATGGTGTTTTTCCTATAGTAAGCGACAGAAAGATCTTGGAGATTTGTAGAGACAAGATAAGCACATTTAATCATTTGAACAAGGAGTTTAACTTACCCTTCACCACTTTAAAACCTGAAGAAATAGACTTTTTTCCAATTATTGCTAAACCCAGATATGGTAAGGGAAGCAGAGACGTAATTCAAGTGAATGATGAAAAAGAACTACAATATGTATCGTCAAAATATGCTGGCATGATTTATCAGGAATTCTTGCCAGGGGATGAATACACTATTGATGTAATGAGTGACCTGGAAGGAACTCCAATTGTATCGGTACCAAGAGTAAGACTGCAAACAAAGAGTGGTATATCAACGAAGGGTAAAATCATTTTGGACAAGTATTTGATTGAAGAGTCAATGGAAATTGTAAGAAAATTAAAAATTATCGGTCCCTCATGTATTCAAATGAAAAAAGATAAGTTAGGTGATTTCAAATTGGTTGAAATTAATCCGAGACTTGGTGGGGGAACCATTTTTACAACATTGGCTGGTGCTAACTTTCCGAAAATGATTATTGATATGGTAGAAGGAAAGACTTTGGAAACGCCGAAAATATCTGAAGTTACAGTGCTAAGATATTTTGAAGAAATAGTATTAGACGAAAGAAACAAGATCAACTACATCGGAAAAGACCTTTTAACCAGTAATGCATGTCGTATGTGAATTTACCAAATGGTTCATCTGAATTCTGAAGATTATCGACATTGATGAATTGCCCGGTTCCTTCTAATATTTGACACGGCCACATTCCGGTAAGGTGCATAAGTATGACACAGAACCCTATGGTCATTCCTAAGCCGATCAGGATTACATCTAAATTGTTAGTGGATGTCTGAGTAACCAATATTTTACATTTCCCGACTGAAAAATTTCATTATGAATTTACCTCCATCCGGTCTTTTTGATTGTAATTGCTGCATAAATCAAAAGCCATGTATATACATACGTTGACAGCAATGTAAAAAACGGTCGATATAACCAATTTCTATCACCTGGGTTACGAAGTCTAAAATCTACCGCATAAATCATTCCTGTAAATAATACTCCTGCGAACCAAACTATAGGTGTAATATAATCGCCCATCAGCGGCAGAAATACAACAGTTGATGCTACTATGTAAGGCCTGATAAATTTCATTGAGGTTTGCAGGTAATACAATAATGCTACATAAAAAGGTCTTTTCCAGAATATACCCCCAGCTGCAAAGAGACTTCGAATAAAACTCTTCCTCCATCTAACTTGCTGCTTGATTAGAGAATCCAAAGTCGGTGGTACGCCAATATCTACTTTAATACTTTGTGAATACAATACTTTCCAAAATCCATTTACTTCTTTCTTTCGATCCGAAGTCGACTCTGTGCTTCCAGACTCATTTGAAAGCATACTGTTTGAGGTATAATCTTCATTGCCCGCTATTGGCATCATGGTCTCTCGTTGATCTGGAGAACTATACGAAATTAAAGGAGGACGGTTCGCTAGCACATGTGCAGTCATCCTCCTATCGGTGGCAAATTTAAATTCCATACCCAAGAATCTGTCCCTAGCCCATTGAGGTATAAAATCTTGAATAGCGTCCCTTCGATAGAAACTCAAAGAACCAGCACAGCACGTGACAGATGAAAAAACACTTTCCATGCCTTTTTGAGCTCTGCAAGCGCCATCTGCATACACATCTTGTAATTTCTCAAGAAAATGATCCCGGAATCCTCCTTCATGGCGGTTCTTCGTCCTTCCATGACCAGTGAGGGCACCTATCTGTTTGTCAAAATAGAAAAGCTTAACAGCCTTTTCAGTCGCATCATTGGCCATGGCGCAATCACTATCCATAAAGCCGTAAATCTCACCTCTCGCTATCTTGCTGGCCACCTCGATCGCTTTTTTCTTGCCAACGCTCTCCTTTAAGTGGACAATATTAAGATTGGTAGATGGATTTTGATTCTTGATTGCGTCTAATATCGCTCCTGTCCGATCGGTACTTCCGTCGTCTATTACTATAATCTCTTTTTTCTTGTAAGTCTGATCTATGCATGATTGTATACAGGATGTTATATCGGCTTCCTCGTTTTTTACGGGCACAACCAGCGATACCAATGGCATTTCATTTGTAGGAATTTTTTTATCAAAAACCTTCCAATATGGATCCTTGTATCTAAAATAAGATATAAATAAGATATTAAACAAGACGAACGATGTCAGTATACTGTAAATACCGACGCCCATATCGATAACATACACAGTCAAGTAAACTTTTGCAAATAGAATTGTCAACACAGCAGACAAGAGCAATGCCCTAACTAGCCATCTTTTATTATCTAACTCTCGTGTTTTAACAAATTTAGGTACATTACTCAAAGCCAAACATTAAATCAACTCGCTAATAATTAAATTCAATTAAAGCTGTTTATTACTTTTTTCATCTTAACTTACTTTACTTAGATATTATAAATTCGACTAGTATAAAGTTCTATATACACCAGAGAGAGAAATTGCTCAACTATCAAAGGCATTATTACACAAATACTAGTCCCATCTCATTCTCTCAGTTTCACGGTCTGATTTTGTAGATTTTTTCCAATCTTTATAGTGATTTCTACATAAATAGACTCGCTTTTTAGAATTATCAAAGTCCAAGTCAGGTGACATCTTAGCTTTTGTCAGACTCATAGATCTATCTGCAGCCTCTTCGCAACCGTTAACACTGCAATTTACCCCTTTTTCTACTTTGCCCATAAAAAAGCAACAACTATCGCAATATAATAAAGTTAGGGAGTACCAATGAATTTAGCCAAGGAGAAACACTACAGTGTGAAATATTGAGCGACAGGGTTATGGACAACGATGGCAGCAGTTGAGAATTCTGGAACTATTTGACCACTTTCCGTAAGAGTCATTCCATTTGCAGTTGGATTCAAAAGTTTCCAAACAAGAAAGTGCTGAGTGATATCAGGACAACTTGGATAACCCCAACTGTATCTCAGGCCACCTTTTGATAAAGACAAATCATTCTTTATCTTGTTATTAATCCAGTCTGCTAGCGCTTCTGTGGATTCGACGGCAAGTCCATGTAGGTAGTATGCGTCGGTGTAACGGCCCTCCTTATTCCACTCCTCGATAATGTCGGCTACCTTATTTCCCATGGTCACTGATTGAAAGGCAACAATATCATCATGTTCTGAATCAAAATAATCCGCTAGACACAAGTGTTGCTCATTTGATGATCTTGGAAATTCGAAAACCAACTTTGATTCAATCTGATTGGCGTTCAAATATCTTATTAAAAGTTCGTTTTTGTTTACCCGTCTACACTTAAAATAAGCATAAACAGCCTGAGGATCAAAGAGATCCTCTGTTAGGACCTTGTTCTTCCACTCTTCCAAAAGTCTATCATATTCGTCCCTAAGCCCTGGCGCACTCTTCCCCCTCAATCCCCACGAAAGAACAAAAAGAGATTTCTTATTCAAATAATTCCATATATCGGTTAATGATAAATCATCCTTTTTGTATCTGTAAACGAAATCAAGCTTTGGAGGAATAGGTTTATCCTTAACAGGTTTGACTTTGCTTGTGAATTCTTCTACGTTTGCATTAGATTCTGATGCAGCATATTTTCTTTCCTTCCATGAAGTAAGTTTTTGTATCCATTCATTCATGAATTTATTCTTGTTTTCGCCCATCAGATTATTCATTACCTTGAGGCCTTCGAATGCCGTTTTGCAATAAAATACCCCGGGTTCGTAGACTTTTCCATCTCCTTTTGCGATTCTGTTTATATAATCACTGTTTATTGCAGCTCCTCCGCATAAAATAGGAATATCCATCTTATTTTCACGCACAAATTCTGCAAATAATTGCATCTGTTTTGAAGTTGAAACCAAAAGGGCAGATAACCCGACAGCGTCGGCTTTAACCTCTTTAATTTTGTTGACAATCAGAGGTATTGGAACTTGCTTACCCAGGTCGAATACCTCGTACCCATTATTAACGAAAATAGTTTTAACTAAATTTTTTCCAATATCATGTACATCGCCATAAACGGTACAAAGCACCAGTCTTCCTTTGCTAATACCTTCTTGTTTTATAAGATATTTTTCCAATTCTGCTACGGCTGCTTTCATACATTCGGCAGATTTTAAGACAAAAGGAAGGATCAACTCACCAGCTCCGAATTTGTCACCTACTTCCTTCATTGCAGGTAAGAGGACTTCGTTTAATGTTTCGACAGCGGCCGAATGAAGTTTTTCCTTGTCTCCTTTCAGCCTGATTTTCGCTAAACTTTTTTCATCCTCTGTATCCAAAACTTTCATTTGAGGATCGGTTCTATTTCTTTCAGAAATGGCTAATGCTACATCATTTTCGATTCCTTCTTTAAGTCTATTCACAATTCTAAAATAGCATCTTTTACCTGCATCCCAGGTGGGATCTAACTCCAATGTATTGTCTTGTTTTTGTCTTGGATTGGCTGATGATTGAAGTGTACCTTTAGTGGAAAAATGAGATATTAATTCAGCTAATGCATTATTCGTGTTATTGAAAATAAGATCTTCGCATTTTTCCCTATCTGACTTATTGATCTGTGGATAGGGGATTATGTCCTTGGGATTAATAATCACACTATCAAGTCCATTTTGTATCGCATGATATAAAAATACTGAATTGAGGAATTTTCTTGCCTCAGGCGGTAAACCAAAACTAACGTTGCTTAACCCCAGAGTGGTTAGAACCTTTGGAAACTTTTCTTTGACGAGTTTAATTCCTTTCAATGTTTCATAGGCTGAGTTTGAGTATTCGGCTTCCCCAGTTGCCAATGTAAAGGTCAAAACATCAAATATCAACTGCCAAGGTTTAAGGTCAATAGCCATTGATTTTTCGTAAATCATACTCGCTACCGCTACTTTTTCACTACTTGTTTTTGCCATTCCATCTGGCCCGATACACATCGAGATTGCGGGCGCGCCATATTTTTTCATCAATGGTGAAATGTCGGTAAACCTACTTCCATCACCTTCAAGATTAATAGAATTAATGATTGGGACGCCAGGAATTTGTCTAAGTGCTGTTGAGACTACTGCAGCATCTGTCGAATCGATAACCAATGGTGCCTCTATTTCTAAGCTAAGCCTCTTAACTAGTTTTTCCATAAATTCCTTTTCATCGGAACGTTCTGTTGTAGCTACACATACATCAATGCAATGAGCCCCATCTTCCACTTGATATCTGGCAATATCAATCAAACCATCAAAGTCATTGTTTAATACCATTTGTTTGGCTTTTTTTGAACCTTGAGAATTTAACCTCTCTCCAATTATTAAGGGCCTCGGAATCTGAAATAGGTCGACTGAAATCAGGGCCGATGAAACTTTTGGACTCTCGTTGTATTTTAATTTCATTTTGACTTCTAACTAAATCTCAATCAGGACAAAATAATAGGAAGTATTGTTCAATTTATTTGGCACCTGCTGTTTGATTCTTAATATCAAGCACGTTGCGTAATTGTATTATATGTTCAGGTGATGTGCCACAACATCCTCCTATTAATCTTACCATCTCATATTTGTCTACAAACTCGGCCAACTTGCTGGAAATTTCATTTGGACTCATTAAATACTTTGCCATTCCATTTTCATTTATCGGCATACCAGCATTTGGCATTACCAAGATAGGAATCTCTTTTTGTTCACATAACCAGTGAACACTAGGTGTCATCTCTATTGGCCCTGTTGAACAATTCAATCCAAAAACATCGATACCTAGGTTACTTAATGTTGTATACGCTGATTGTACATTTGTACCCAAAAGCATTTTGCCATACTGATCCAAAGTAACATTAGATATAATTGGAATAGATTTATCCATCTTCTTCATCGCTCTAAAGCTTCCTTCAACAGCGACCTTCATTTCTAATACATCCTGTCCAGTTTCAATCAAGAGTGCATGACATCCCCCCTCAATCAAACCTTGAGCCTGCAAAAAATATGCCTCTTCAATTTCATCCAATGAGATGTTACCAAGATCCGAATCATTAGAACTTGGCAGAAAACCGGTTGGACCCA
>QCWC01000138.1 GCA_013114705.1 Candidatus Nitrosocosmicus sp.
GAACCCATAAGATCTGAATAAGTGGTTCCCGTAATGGCCAAGACAGGGGTACTATCAAGTTTAGCATCATACAAGCCATTTATGAGATGTATCGCACCTGGTCCAGAGGTAGCAACACATACACCAAGCTTCTTTGTATATTTAGCATAAGCACATGCCATAAATGCCGCAGATTCTTCGTGGCGTACCAAGACAAACTTTACTTTGTCTTGTCTTTGTCGTAATGCCTCAATAAAACCATTGATACCATCACCTGGTAATCCAAATACAACATCTACCCCCCAATCTATGAGAGCCTCGGCCACAATTTCAGCTGTTTTAAGATTTTGATATTCATCCATATATAATAGATAATGTCATACAACTATTTAGTGAACCCCCCAATTTTGGATACGAATTATCGTTACTAATAGAATTCAATCCAGGCTAGAACAATAAAATTCATTCTCCGGATAAGAACTACTACTACTCATAAATAGTATAAATTATGTAATCAAATGGAATATCTAGTTTGATATGACGAAGCCACGATAAACAAACTCCTTGAGAAGCTTACACATATGAATCCAAAGAGTTTGTTGCTCTGACTTCAGATAGACCTGCAGATGAAGTTAGTGGTGCAATTGTCTACCTCCGCTAGTCGTGGCCCTAGTAAGAAATTTGATAAAACAAAGTATTTAACCAATATGATAAATTGAATAGAGTATATTCTATTTAGTGATAGAAATATTCACTATTGATAGATTTTAGGTCGGGTATTTACAAAATTATAAATAGTTACATTGCCAATTGTACAAGTTGAAAATATGCCAACACGACCGTCGGTTATGGTGGTAGACGATGAAACGGAAATAGCGGAACTCTTTGGTAGGTTTTTAGAGTCAAGTGGGTTTAATTGTAATTACTTTACTGATCCCCAGTTAGCACTTGACAACTTTAGTAAGCATCCTAATAGTTATTGTCTGGTAATTTTAGATTTACGAATGCCCGGACTTGACGGTTTAGGACTAGCCAGAAGGTTAAGAAAATATAATAAAACTATCAAGGTGATTTTAGTTACCGGATTTTTGATGGAGGAAAATATAGACAATGAGATGGTTAAGGATGTTGGCATCTCGGCCATACTTGAAAAGCCTTTTCACCTCAAAGAGATAAATCCATTGATTAAGGAGATTTTGGCAGAGCAACCATCCAATTCAAGGTAGGTCTGATTATTAACAGGTTTGAATAATAGTTATATTATATAACTGCCTTGTAAGAAAATGCTAAAACATCGTTATATTTGGATTTATATTATATACCTCAATGAATAGAGAGAGCTATAGTTATGATACTAATGTATTTACTGCATATTAATAACACAGATATGCGTATGCTGAATTTCTAAATATATGGGGTTGGTATTGACCAGAAATCTACATGATTAGCGCTTAAACATATCCCTTGTAAGCGCTGCATTGACATCCTGTAACTTTGCATCTTGGAAGTGTAGAATTCGTTATGTGAAGCTTTTTAGAATGTGAACAATTTTTACATGGAAGATAATCAGCAGGATTAAAAAACTTTATCATAGATAATAAGCTACAAAATCGTATTTAGGTCTTTTGAGTGCATAAAAAATTAAATTAGAGAAAAATATGTGTTGTGAATGTCCTTAGCATATTTGGTTAAAATCAAACTCTAATTCTTAAAACCAGACTCAATATCTTAATTCGTTAAAGATATAACGACACCCAAAAAAGGAAAATCAATTAATACAATTTTCTAGCAGAGTATTGACACCATAGCTTCAATATACTAAAAAAATCAACCTGGTTTCTCGTGTTTACTGTCTTAAAGTAATGAAGCCACCATAGTAATGAAGTAATTAACAGTATCTCTATAATAGCCCATTCATGATGCCATATGATAGAATAAGAATTATTACTATTTGATTGTTGGTGGTTGTTTATCCATAACCTTAGCAAGATGAATTCTTTGTAATGTATTTTTGGCATGTCCATATTCACTTGTGTCTCCTACCGTGCAAATGAGATAGAAACAATTAATCAAGCAAACAATAACACTTTTGCGTAATTAATTGTAATTGTAATTTTAGGTGGTATTCTAACAACTATAGCAGATCTAGGTTACTAGTATATTATATTTATTATAATCATATATTCTATGTCATTACAGGTATCAGAAATCAAACAAATACCATTTAACTGCATTTCTCACTTATTCTAGTATTTTTTTGATTACGTGGACCCTTTCAGTTGGTTTCATGCCTCGATATGCACCTGTTCTGAATCAAATACAGTATTGGATCATGGGTATTGTAGGGTCTAACATACTATTTTTATCTGTATTGGCACATGAGTTATCTCATTCTTTAGTTGCAAGATCATATGGAATTTGAGTAAAGCAAATAATCTTGTTTATTTTTGGAGGAGTCTCAGATATAGAGGAAGAACCCAAAGGCTTTAAAAAAGAGTTCAAATTGGCAATTGCGGGTCCACTCATAAGTCTAGGGCTCTCGATGGTCTTTGCCCTCCTTTGGTCGATCACAAATATGATTATCACTCAATCACAATCTGCTTCACCTGTTGAGGATTTTTCTATACTACTTTTAACTATGGTAAATGCAATACTTTACTATTCCTCCATATTGCACCTGATTTTGGGACTGTTCAATTTAATTCCAGCATTTCCAATGGATGGTGGAAGGATATTAAGATCACTACTTTATAACAGAAACAAGAATTACAATAAATCGACTCGAATTGCAGTTAGAATCGGTGTAATTATGTCATACATATTCTTTGGTTTTGGAATATTAACAATACTTTCTGGATCGTTTGTTAGTGGACTGTGGATAATTTTAATCGGGTGGTTCTTGTAAAATGGAGCACAATCCTATATGTATCAATATGATATTATGAGGATAGATATTATCTAATATAAAACTAGGAGAGCTAATGAAAACAAACGTCATTTCTGTTCCATAAGATATTACGGTCGATACAATCATAAAGAATTATTTTAATATTTACATGAAAAGTTCCTTTCCAGCAACAAAATTAAACTACGAAATTGTTGGTATAGTCACCCTCAAAAGTTGTCTAGATATCCCAGAATCCAAGAGAGATACAGTACTTGTAAAAGACATCATGTCTCCAAAAAGTAAAATAAAATTATTAAATGTCAATGACACGGCTGAAAAGGCACTATCCACCATGATCAAAGAAACACAAGACAAAATCTTTGTGTGCAATAATGACGATATCATAGAGAATATCATTAGTAAAGCAGACATAATTGAAACAATGAATGAAAGAAAATCATTTATCTCAAATCGAAATAAGGACTTTTGAATCGAACTGTCCATTTCGCTTGAAACAAGATCTAAAATTTTTTAAATAATGGAAATGAATTAACTAACAAAAGTTTAGTTACAAACTACTTTATGTAATTGAGTGCTCTTTTGGCATTGAAAATGAGACGTAAGCCCCCGATTGCTTTTTTCTCCCTAGTAATTGGATTAATAAGCGAAATTTGTCGAGGATGTACTCAAAAGTGAATTTAATCGACTTGGTGTTCCAAAGTTGTCAATACTTGATCAACTTTCATTCATTCCGTAACGTGGACGAAAGTAATACACCATATCTACTGATGACAAAACACCCCCAATCCAAAATCTGGTCTTTCAGGAGGATTCGAATTAATAGTCATATCCATTTCATTCCAGATGGGGATACGATATATCTATGGAAAACTGAAATTCGAGGCACTTGGCAAAGAGAAAACTAATAATGGTAACGTTGTATAAGTTTTTGACGTTTAACTAGATTGTTGGTATTATTTGAGATTTGATCCCCTCTAAATCAGTCTTTTGCGAGATGAGATGTAGTAATAACTCACATTGATTTGTCAGGATCTCCTTCGGCGACTTGATCAAAGTGATCACCATGAAATTAAGATAATACAATTAAGTTTATAGACGGTAAATCTCAATATTCAAAACAGGGTAGACCAGTCTTTTTGATTTTGATTCATCCAATTAAGTTTAACTTTTTCATACAGTTATAAACAAAAGTTGGATCGGTAAGTATTGCAGTTCCAGCATATTAGACTAGCAAAATGGTGTTCCCTGTAAATACGAGCTCTCATTAATTGTATTGGATGAAGTTTCTTATGATAGTGGAAGTATCTTTGCTTTCTTTGAGATTCATGGTTATACAACATGAAATATGTTATTCACATATGATAACAACCCAGATGTAATCTAAATAAAAAAACGATAATACATAGCATGAAACCGACAAAATTACTATTTTAACACGGTATTTTAGTTTTTTTACGTTATTATGAAAACTTAATGATATTTATAAAAGAGACAAAGATTCATAGTTTTAATATCTAATATGTTTGTGATCTGTAGAGGGAGTAACAAATCTACAACTTAGATGTATAGAGTATATAAACTTTTGACGACATATTATTTTATGCTGACGAGTAATAAAAAAATAAAGATTGCTGAATTTACTGTAGTTATTATTTTTGCCATGGTGATAGGTACTGGGATGATTCTCTTTTTACATCCAGCATATGGTCAGGGCGATAACACATCTAATAATACCACTACTGCCACAGGTGCAAATGAGTCTGAACCACTACCCGTTCTCCTGATACATGGCTATATGGCCGATGCATCAATGTGGAAAAAGTGGGAGGACTTGCTAAAGAAGGATGAAATTCCGGTTTTTCCGATAACGTTTAGACAATCGGATGACAAATGCGGATCTGCTGCAGAACATGCAAAGGAGCTATCCGACCAAATTGGAAACATAAAAGACCAAACAGGCCAAGACAAGGTCAACATAGTAGGACACAGTAAAGGAGGACTTGACGCGAGAGTATATCTAGCCAATAACACACAGGATGTAGCAAATCTAATAATGATCGGAACTCCAAATGCAGGATCACCTCTCGCAGAAAATAATGAAATGTGTGCTCCAGCTGTATATGATCTGAGGCCAGGATCTGCAAGCACAGCAGTGGAACAAAACCAAAATACCAATTACTATACTATTGCAGGGGATTGGAAACCCGAATCAGGTAACTGTGACCTCTCAATGTTTTCTTTAACTCAAAAGGGAGGATATGATACTCTTCCAAAACCCAACGACGGAATGGTTCCGCTATCAAGCGTCGAATCACTAAACTATACAGAAAGTCTTGGTAATAGCAGCAGCTGCCATTCAAACCTGTTGAGTGATTATGAGTATGGGTTATCCAAAGAAATACTAATGGGAGGAAAATAACTTATATTTTAAGCCTCTACTAAAGCGACAGCATTAAGTTACAGGGCAGGGAATTATTTTATCCGTGTAATGAACTATTTGATACCATAATTTACTTAATAAGAACGACTTGATTCTTTAAATCGTTATTTTTTAAGTATTTAGTGTACCTATTTAAAAAACATACTAACTTTTGAGAACAATTTCTTTAGGTGGATAGATATATCAAAAAAAAATAAGCAAGAGAGTTGAATGATGCAGAACTTGTAAAGGTTTGTCTAAGAAGAAGTTGTAATCTGCTGAGACAGACGAGGAAGATATTCTTGTAATGCAAATTACACTTTCCAAACAATTTAAAATGATTTTCATAGATCTACTAATATTCTATTTTGATAATTCGTTTCATTAATTTAATCTGCTATAATCGAGGCTCAGGTGCCCACGCGTACATAATCTAAACTTACTATCATGGGTTAAAACATTCTAAAAAAAATCAAGTTCGTTATTATATACCGGTAGAAGAAGTAGAGTGTTTTTTTTCTTGTAGATTTGTTGATCAAAGCAAGATAAAGAATATGAAATTACCACATAACCAAATAAATGGTCAATAAAAAAAGAGAGTGTTTTTTCTTGTTATTCTAATTATAGTATGGTTGAATTACTGCCTGCACTGGTGGAATTGTCCATTCCCATGGTCATATTACTATGATCCATTGGCATAGTTGAATTATCCATAGACATTGACATATTATCTTGTGCTGTGACTGGTGTTGCCATTGCTATTCCTGCAAATACTGACGTGGCTGCTACGATACTTAAAACTACGAATGCATTAAATTTGTTCATGCAACATACCATGAAGGTAATACTATAAATAGATAGTTTCATTT
>QCWC01000139.1 GCA_013114705.1 Candidatus Nitrosocosmicus sp.
AAAATGAATTCACAAAATCTTCTTTTTCTATATGAGATACAATCATTCCGGTAAAAAGTGAGACGGCGATAAATAATGCTGCTACATATATTATCTCATTAAATATTTTTCCTTCCTTTTGCTTTACTGGTTGTCTCGACTCGTTGGTAACTATATATTTCTTATTAAGAGGTGATGCTACCGCAGAGATTGATCCACCACTGTTATCAGTTGTAAATTTTTTGCTTAAAGTTTTTTGAAGAATGTGTAATATTCGACCCACTTTTATACCTCCTGCAGTAGAAAATGCAGTACCACCAATTAACATTGCAATTATCAAT
The DNA here is from genome assembly GCA_013114705.1 of Candidatus Nitrosocosmicus sp. Taxonomy (GTDB): domain Archaea; phylum Thermoproteota; class Nitrososphaeria; order Nitrososphaerales; family Nitrososphaeraceae; genus Nitrosocosmicus. Next base: position 321 of record QCWC01000139.1, read on the forward strand.
ACCATTTTCGCATCAATCGATATTTCGGAAATGTCAATGAATTGAAATCCAGAATTAGTCGCAGCACTAACTACATGGAATACCGATGTCATTAACTCTGATTGGACTTCTAAAGTGTTGATAAATGCAAAATAGAAAAGAACTGTAAAAGTAATAATTATACCCATATACAAGAATAATTCAGGGCGAACACTCGTTGTATGCATTTCCTTACTAAAAACCGCATAATGAAACACGAAGGGAAGCGCAGAAATAATCATACCTATCATCAGAGTAGTAAGTTCCAGGTTATTTGGTGAATCTAATGCTGTAGAGGTGGGAACAAATCCACCACCAGTAACAGTACTAAATATTAAGGTGAGGGAAAAAAGTATATCCTCCTGTCCGCTTAAATATAAGAAAAAGACAAGAACTATTGCATAAGCACTGAAGATGACTCCAATTGTCAATATCAGTTGTCTTACTTTGAGGTTTCCACCACCTAGCATTCCTCTAATGTGCATCAATTTTCTTTCAGGATAGAAAAAAGCAACTATCAAGTATACGAAACTTAGACCTCCGATATATTGCGTATATGAACGATAAAGATCAAAGCTTTTGGGTAACTCTTCAGGTAAAGTTATGAACGAAAGACCTGTAGTTGTAAATCCAGATGCACTTTCAAAGAAGCTATTGATAAAAAGATTTGAAGAGTCAACCTCGGATGAAAATGGATTTACATATATATATGGAATACTTCCAAAAAGACTCAGCAGAACAAAACTTGAAACCATAAGAAGGGAAGCTTGCCTCAGATTCATAGGTGTCCTTTCGCCATAAGAATTCAATACAAATCCTGTTATAGACATTGAAATTACACAAAGAAAAATTCCTACAGCTGAGTTGGCCTCTCCCATCAATGCAGCTACTGTGGCAGGAACAATAAACAAAAATCCCGCAAACTGTAGTATAAAACCTAGGTTACTCATAATAGGTTTGTAATGTTCTCTAACTATGGTTCGATATGGCCTAAATGTTTGTTCCAAAACAGATGTCCTAATGGCGTTAGCTAGGCCTTCTTGAGTTACAATACCCAAAATACGAATATTATCAGTAACCGGAACTCTCTTTATCGTATTGAGCCTCATAAGTTCAAGTGCTTGTCTTACATTTGCTTTCGCGGAAATAGTTATGATGGGTGAGGTCATGATTTTCTTTATAGGTACATTATCTGAGTCTTCACCCTGCATTACAATTTTATCTAAAATATCGCTATCTGTTATGATTCCGATATACTCATTATTATTATTCTTTACAATAATAGTCTCAGCTTTAACATCATGCATTTGCTTAACAGCTGTTGCGGAATCTATATCCTCATTTAAAAAAATGATTTGATGATGCAGATAAGATAAAACAGACCGTTCAAGTGCTTCACTAACCATGATTATATCAGAATAAAGTTGATGATGCTCAGATATTGTTTAAACTTTGCTTGTCTCTGAGAAACATGACCCGATCATCATGAATTTTATAAATTTGCAGACCATCAAAATCCGATAAAGTTATTTTTTCTGTACGAATTTTGAATGTATCCTAGTCATACATATCTAACACATCCAATTCCCAGTCTTTTCATTGATTACTTACTATTTAGATTTGTCTAGTAAAAAATCGAGATAGTCCTTTTAATTGACGTATTTTTGCACCTAAGAAGAAATAGTAGAGATAAAAGACACATTTTTTCCCAAAGATTTTTTGGATCGTAAAAACAGGATTAACATCAGAAATTTGTCTGTCTATCCTACTCTGATATATATGAAGGTAAATGGCTGTCCAATTCTATAATAAATGAGGTTGGTCATCGTTTATGTGGTCAAGAAAATAACGTTCGCGGGTCAATCCTTATGCATATATAGTAGAATGGTTTCTTTGAGAAGGATTATTAAATTTTATCTCCTTAGAAGCCTTTCTAACATCCTCATTTGTAATACTTTTTTCTTCTTGTACATTTTGTTCAGATTATCTACATAACCACCTAAAGAATTTACTCAATATCATTTGTCTCGTATTATAAGTTCCATTCCCTTTGTGACTTGGGTCATCTGTATCGGATTTTTTGGGTGAATTCAAGTAATTCAGTATGTCATGTTTGGTTATTTCTCCAAAGTCTTTGAAATGTAGAAATCTATTGAATAGATAAATGACTTTAATATGAGTTATTTTCGTACTAAGTTTTACATTTTTTTCAATTTGTTCTACCAGTAAAAAATCGTATAATGACATTGCATTCTTAGGATTATCTGACAACATTTGTTCGAATATTGATATATAGTAAGGAAATGCTCCTTTTATTATGTCCTCGATATTTTACTCTAAAGTATCTAATTGAGTGTCTTTGGCTGCATTATTAGATAGGATGATAGTATTAATTGTTGTTGCAGGTTTAGAGGACATAAGCTATATCTGTTGTACGCTACAGATTTAAAAATACTACGTCACAACCCATGACTACAATGGAGGGGATGGGATTTGAACCCATGACCACCTGCGTGTAAGGCAGGTATCCTAACCAGTCTAGACAACCCCTCCAAAAAATTATTTAGAACTGTGTTAATCCAGTGTTATTAATCTTTGTTTTACTGACTTGTGGTCATTTCCTTAACTAGTCATGTATCAAACGTCCGCATACAGTGAGAACTCATGGGGATGAGGTCTTATCGTTACCTCTTGATGATCCTTTGCTTCTTGTAATATGATGGAATCAATAATTTCATCATCAAAGACAGGCTTTAAAAATTCCCTATCTATATTTAGCTCCTCATATGCCTCTCTAAGCGATGGTGGTAACTGTCTGATTCCTAATTCACGTCTACGTTGAGGTGACATCTTAAAAATATCTTCATCTATCGGATCGGGTATGGCGGTTTTTTTCTTTATCCCATCTAATCCAGCAGAAATTACAGCTGAAAATGCTAGGTATGGATTGCATGATGGATCAGGAGCCCTGAATTCTATTCTTTTCATATGAGCAAATCTTTCACCCTTGTAGTGTGCAGGATTTCTAATTATTGCAGATCTGTTACCTGTACTCCATGCGATATATACTGGCGCTTCATATCCTGGCACTAGTCTCCTGTAGGAATTGGTTGTGGGGGCGACAATTGCTGCTAAAGCAGGGGCATGGTTTAGAATTCCTGCGGCAAAATATCTAGCCAATTGGGACATTTCGGCATAGGAATCATTGCTGTCATAGAATAGATTTTTTTCTTCATCCCATAAACTAACATTTACATGCATGCCTGAACCATTATCAAGAGCTATAGGTTTTGGCATCATTGTTGCAATTTTTCCCTGTTTTTTTGCAATATTTTTTACGATATATTTATAGCTCTGAACGGAATCAGCCGCGTTTACTAAGGTGTCAAATCTAATATCAATTTCGCACTGTCCGGCTGTTGCTACCTCATGATGATGTGCGTCACAAATAATCCCAAAATTGTTACTCAAAACATCCACACATTGGTTTCGATATTGCATTAAAGTATCGCCAGGAGCACTAGGAAGATAACCTTCCTTTAATCTTAGTGCATAACCTACACCTTCAGTAGACCAAGGTGCTTCTTTTGAGCTTATGTTATAGCTTTGTGATCTGTAAGGCGTAAGCGTATTTACTTCTAATTTATCAAAGACAAAGAATTCAACCTCAGGTCCCCAAAATGAGTTGTGATATCCCTGTTCCTTCACATAACTTTCAGCTTTTCTTGCAATACCACGAGGATCTTTTTTGAATTGTAATCTTTTTTCACCACCAGCTAGAATATCACATATCAGTCTAGCTGTCTTGTATTCCTCAATCCATGGAATGATAGCATATGTCGAAGGATCAGGTCTAATTATCAAATCAGATTCATGAATCTCAGTAAAACCTCTGATTGAAGAACCGTCTAACTTTGGTAATCCATATTCAAAATCATCTTTTTTGAACATATTTGATGCCATTGTTGTGTGATGGAATCTACCGGTCAAACCTGTAAATTGTAAATCTATGAATCTTATTTCCTCGTCCTTTAGTCGCATCATGATTTGTTCAGCAGTAAAATTTAAAGTTTCTATTTTTCCATCTATGACTTTATAAGGCAAATGAAATAATCAATCTAGTAAAATAAAAACCTCTAATTAAGCTTATCATGTATACATTATTGTAAAGGCTGATGGATCACCACAAGATACAAAATCTGATAAAAATCGATGATATTCACAATGTTCTAAAGAGAGAAATTCAGGTCACCAATGAACCTCAACCAATTCCACAGAATCTTTATCAAAATATTGCAAATCTCATTTATTTGTTAAATGAACAAAATGAAAAAAACGAATTTGAAACTTACTCCTTGGAAGATGATGATAACACAGCTAATGACGATGATACAGATACCACTGTTGATGAAGATGATGCTACAACGGCGGCCATTTCCAAGCAAATCAACACCGAATTAATATCTATGATTACTAAACTAACATCATTACTTTTTATATTAAGATGTAAAAAAATTTTCAATAGTTCAAAATCTTCACCGGAGAATTTTGAATACTCAAATCTTACCGATGAAGAAAAATATGTTTTTTTTGGTAACAGGGAAAGAGAAAAACGAATTGATGTTATTCTAAAGATGCTGTTAGGTGGTAAACCAAAAACCTTAGAAAAAATCGTTTCCTCGATAAATGAGAATTTTATTATGGTTAGGTTTTTGGATTCTATGGAACAATTTGTTGGGGTTAACATGAATAAATACGGCCCTTTTAAAAAAGACGATGTGGCTATTTTACCATTCGAGAATGCAAGACCTATACTAGAGTCCAGAAAGGCTGTTGAAATACGTCAACTCGTATAACTGTACATGTTATTTTCTTATGATGATTAATTTTCAGTCACTTTTTCGTCCGTATTCTGCTGTTGTTGTTTAATATAATGATCTGATATTTTCTTTGAATAGCACTTGCTACATAAGAATCCCGAGATATTCCATTGTTGCATGGGCTCGTACCTAAAATCACCAATCTTTTCATTGCATATGCTGCACGTGATTCTTTCTCTTCCCTTAAGCATTCTCTCGGTAGAAATGAAAATATCAGAAATAAAAGTCATATCATTTTTTGCAATGCTATAACAAACTTTACCAAGTTCGTTTTGTCAAAACATAAAAGACATTAATAGGGGCGATCTAATACATTTGGTTGTCAATATGGCTGACAAAACTGACAAAATAGGATTTTATGGAATGATGGGCTTGGCCGTTTTAACTGGAATTATTTGTTATTATGCATTTAGCGCAGTTACTCCCGTACCTGGTATAGTTGATTCTATTTACAGACAGGATCTCCCACCTGCACCAGAAGCAACGGCTGCTGCTGCAGGCGGAGGAGCAGCAGAGGAAGCAATAGACGAATCTGCGTTTGCAAATAAAGTTGAAGTGAAAATTTTGGCAGGTTCTTCAACACAGGGTAATCCAGATTATGAGCCAGATGCTGCCACTGCTACCAGCGATGCATTAGTCACATGGGTCAATGAAGATACTGTCCCACACACTGCTACCAGCGGATCTGGTCCTCAGGATCCTGAAAGTGCACAGCTATTTGACACAAGCATCATAATGGCAGGTGAAACAGCCAGCGTCCCAGCAGAACAGATGGGTGCAGGTGAACATGCTTATTATTGTACGGTTCATCCATTTATGCATGGAACAATAACAGTAACATAATTTTTTTAAAAAAATCAATATCTTTGCACCTTTTTT
>QCWC01000140.1 GCA_013114705.1 Candidatus Nitrosocosmicus sp.
TGGCTTAGGGCTGTATTTGGCAAAAAACATTATTGAAGCACATGGAGGACAAATTTGGGCTCAAAATAATTCTGATGAAGAAAAGGGGGCAACATTTTCATTTACCTTACCACTCGACAATTGAATTTCTCGATAAAATATCCTTAGAAGAGGATAAAGTGTACTTTGCAAGATTTTTGTCGAAGCACCTCTAAAATATAAACACCTGTTAACGCTAAAGCCAGTACTGAGATTGAGTTACCGCTTTCAACTACTTTGTCATTACTCATAGAACAGAGTCAAGAAATTGAGAGATTAGGTTTGTTAGCAAAGATGAGAATTAATCTCTAAAACGTTGGAAAATGCAGAAGAAAGCCTAAAGGCCTCACATGGCCGGTGAGTGACACAGAAATTGAGGATAAATGATTGTAACTCACTATAATACCAGATTTAAATAATTAAAGAGGATTAGGCCAGTGTTGGACGAGTTGACTATGGACTTGCAAAATTAAGTACGTATTTATAGCCACTGCAGAATCACCTTAGACGTTCTAATCGGTATGAGCTGTAATGGAATATGTGTACGGTATAAAGCTAAAAGGAATAGTGAAATTCCGTCAAGATATAGGGAAGGACAGAAGAGATGTAGTACTTGCGAGATATTCATTAAATGGGATAATCATTATTGTCCCTGTTGTAATAATAAACTAAGAACTAGATCATTCCGTGGATGGGAAATGAGGAAAAAGTATAGAGAACAGACTATTAAGCGGTATTAATCCAAACAGTATATTTTCCAGATCGGTTGTGTAGGTAACTCAAATTCTCATTGAATATCAAAGATGAGGCTAAACTTAAAGTATAATTGATAATAATCACATTCTATAGATTTTAAATGAGTAATGGTGATCAAAACAACAAAGGGACCTGGGCATTAGGTGATTACAGGAGTATTGGTAGAGTGATTTCACCTGTTTCTGCCAAATTAGTAAGCCTTGTTAAAGTTAATCCTACAGATTCTATATTGGATGTCGCTTGTGGATTTGGTAACACTGCAATAACTGCACGCAGACTAGGATCAAAAGTGACAGGATTAGATATTACTCCAGAACTTTTGGTTTTTGCAAAGGAAGAAGAATCTATTGCAGGATTTAACGACATTGTATGGAAAGAAGGGAATGCAGAAAATCTTCCATTTGGAGACGAATCCTTTGATATTGTTCTCTCGACCTTCGGTCACATATTTGCCCCTAATCAGGAAGGCACTGCAAAAGAAATGTTAAGAGTTCTCAAGAAAGGCGGGCGCATAGGATTTGCAGCATGGCCACCTGAACTTGCTATAGGGAGAATATTTTCAGTGGTCTCAAAATATGCACCAATGACACCAACTTCATCTCCGTTTGAATGGGGAAATCCAGACAGAGTGAAAGAGCTTTTGAGTGGTGTTAAAGAACTATCCTTTGAGAGAGATACAATAAACTATCCAATTCTTAGTCCAAATCACTACTGGCACGAGATGATAACAAAATCAGGCTCTATGATTCAACTTATTCAATCATTCAAGAGAGAAAATAATGATGAAAAGATAGAGATACTAAGGAAAGAATATCTTAATACCGTCGAACCATACATCGTTGACAATGTGGTACGATTAGGATATCTGTTGGTAGTTGCGGCTAAGTGATAATATATTATGTTTACAACTGTTTACTCATTTCATTGGCTTGACTTTTTCTAGAGTAGTGGACTATAAACTAATAGATATTAAGCTTTCAACTATAATGTCGTTACTAATAGAACAGAGCAGTGAGGTTGAAAGATCGAGTAGTATGAGGAAGCACTAATATATAATGACAATGTACTTCAGATAAGGATTTGTAGTTCTGTATTTGTTAATCATTACTACAGACCTGACTTAAACAAAGTCATTACGGAGAGATTAAGTCCTGTGTTGGAGGATCTTTACAACGAATTGATTCACTAGACTTTATAGTCTACTAATATGTCAGAATCCTTATTAACAACTTTATAGAGTATTTGTCATGAAAAGCATTAACCAATTGGTTTTGCTTAGTATAATAGTATCAATAACTGCAGGATTGATGTACGGACCAATTTCAATACATCTTGTATTGGCAGCACCACCGCATCCTTGTTTTGGCGGTGCTCAAGATTATACCTGTATTTGTGAAAATAATCCAGCCAAGCTAACTGCTACATGTTGCTGGTATGATCCAATTACTGGAGGTAACGATTGTCAGACCTGTGATGTCAATACAGATACAGGGGATTTCGAGAATTGTACAAGTAAAGGACAGCTTGACTCTAGTGTAGTAGCACCACCGCCTTCGGGAATTGCACCACTTACTTCAACTAACCAATGTCCTGAAAATGTGGCAGTAGACCAGAATGGTAACTGTAGTCCTTCGGCTCAATTGCCCGACGATACTAGCGACGATACCAAACCAAATCTCAGAGGTAATGTGTTAAATGACTTGATGTTTAGCCAAAGTCAGGATTCTTATACTTCTGATGAGGAACAAGAGGAGAAAAATAACCACACTAACGACTGAATTGATCGTAAATACAATATCTCAGTATCCCTTACTCTTATTTATTGATAGGTTACCTTACTGCTATTTTGAATCTGATAGACTTTTGCTAAAGTCAGTCTGCTTATTTGAATAACAATTGAAAGACTTAGATCTGATTACAAAAAGAATTAGGCCAGTATTGGATGATTTATAAATGGGATTACTTTTTTGATTCCAAACATTACATTTAGTTAAACAAATTCTTTATAAACACATTTGCATGGTAATTGTTATGAAAAACAATAACCATACTTTTTGCTTTTGAGTGTTACAATTTTGTCTATATTTGTTTCAATAGCAAATACCCCCTCATTACCGTTCTCTCATAACACAGCATATTCTACTACTCAGCAGCAAGATGAGACATCTGAAAATACTGATGATACTTTCGGAGAAAGCGAGGTAACTGAAACCTCTCAAGAGAATGCGGATTCGGAGCAATCGGACAACAGAGTAAATAACACTGGGGCAATTGATACCGACGATAAACCTCAGGTTCAGCAACTATCACAAGTAGATACGATATCTCCTGAAGTATTAAGCGTTACTCCAAACATAGGCACTTCCGGTATTCCAGTAACAACCACTATAACTGCTACATTCAGCGAACAAATAGATGCATCAACCGTTACTCCTACCTCGTTTGTCCTAGAAACCGATAATAACTAGGTGCAAGGAAGCACCTAGTTAAGTTTTGATGGAACTACGGCAATATTTACACCCTCGTCAGCTTTATCAGGTTCAACAATATACACAACAACTGTTTCTGAGGTCAAGGATTTGGCTGGTAACACTATGAACTTTGCTTCGCCTTGGTCGTTTCCTACGGAAGCTCAAGCTTCACCGGCGCCGTCGTCGTCACAACAGCAACCACCTCAACAACCTTCTCCATCAATACCCACTAATCCTGGTGGTGGAGGTGGCAATTCCGAAGGTAGTGGAGGTGGAACAATACTTGGTGATATTAAGACTAGTCCAACAGAGAAAGATGTTCTTAAAGATGTTGCACAATATGTTGAAGATGAAAAGCTAGTAGACAGAATTCTTCCAATAATCTTATCTAAGATGGACAAGAGACAATTAGCATCAACTATGCTTCCATACATGGACTTACAAATTTCCATCAGAGTTGGGGAAGGAGAAAAGAAAACTGCTGAGGGCGACACACTTCTTAATATCGTTACAAAACGTTCTTGCGCTGCAGATGAAATCTTAATTGGTGGAGGATTTCAAACATCCGGAGCATCAATCTATTACAATACTCTCGCTAATGGTCAATGGAATACCTATGCATCGCATAATCCTATTGATAATCCTTCATCTACATCTAGTGTTGTAGAAACATATCCACTGTTTAAAAGCTGAATTAGTTCCAAAAGATCCGAATTTACCTGCTTTAACGAATGGAGGTTCTTGATAGAGATTTTCATTTCATCTCTATTTGCATGTGATCTATAGTGTAAATCGTGTAACATTCAGGTGATTAACATTGGCTATTGTCAAATATCATACATTGAGTAGTAAAACATTGGGATAGTTTTTGTCTGCTTTGAATTCCCTGACTTTTGCTAGTTCTCATCTTATTGTTGATCCGTAGATCATCTATCAACATGGGCATGATTTTGGATGATAATAATTCTAAAGCGTTTCTATCCAGTGCAAGCCTTGATAATCTACTTTGCTATCATCTCATAAGAAAATGAAGCTAACTAAAGAATTGAAGGAGAAAAGAGATCGAAATGGTCATCTTCGAATTACGAACAAAAATATCTTGACAGGTTTAACTCTTTTTTCAATAGTGAAAAACTCTCAAGCACTTACAAACCTGTCTTTCTAAAATCATTACTAGATATTTCAGATTATGACGACTCAAATATATATTTGGCTATCAATGGATAGAGAAAAATATTGAACAATTACGAGTAGATCTTAATTTTATTGCTATTAGATACATCAGATACTAATAGGAGTTATTCAAATTCAAGCTAAAACAATCTCATAGTCCATTAGATGTAAATATCAATACCATATTAAGGAATGTCAACAAGGAACCAAAAAGTCCATCGCTAGAGATACTAGCAACTGAAGAGTTCCAAAAGCTTAGAAAAGAAGTGATCAACAAAAGTATAAAACCAGAAGTTCTTATTCACCTAGATCCAGTAGGAGATCTCTATAAACAGAATATAGGAAATAATTCAATCATAATTGACAAATGATTGGTTGATTTTTTTCAGAATTACAAAGGAATCTTATTAGCCGCGCTAAACTTTATGATTACTCGTTACCTAGAAAAAATAAACTTTGTTCCCAGAATTGCAGAAAAAGTTGCAGGGTCAATACCAAGAACTCATCTAAACAATAAAGAAAAAACCATTCTTTTAGAACTAAATGATTCTTGTTTTTTACTATCAATCCAAATTTGATAAATGCTACTATATGGATCAAGTCTAATCTATGAGTAAAATCTTACTGCTATAATGTAAAGCTAAATTGAATGATATCTACTACGTAGGGGTAAATTTTCTTAACACTATCGGATAAACCTTGTTTATCTAAAAAATGCAAAAATACCAAATGAGCCTCATGGGGTAATATCTCTAGGTTGTCCTTATTTGATACGAACTAATAAGAAGATATTTAGATATTTAAAGATGGCTATATTCAATTAGCCTCTTCTTTTTTGGCCGATCATCTTTCTAAATCGATTCATTATCAACAAATGGTAAAGATAAGAATTTAAGTATAGAAAGCAGTTATGATCATGGATAAAATATCCAATTATGAGGATGACGATAGCGCACGTCACAATGTCGAACGATTTGTTTTGGATAAATTATTTACCCAGGATTCTATAGGTGGTGAGGGCCATTCCGTCAACATCAGTGAATTAATGGAGTCATTAGATTCCAATATGTCTCCATTATTCGATCAAACCATTGAGGACTTAATAGCCCAAGGACTAATTCAATCCTCCGATGGCGAAAACTACGAAATCACTTATGAAGGTGTTAAAGAGGTTGAACATAGAAAGAAAGACCAGATACCTCTTTAGAGATTAGTTACGAGAAAGGAAACTGTCTAATACTTAGCATTTTTAATTATAGTAACGAATATTTCCATTTTTATCTGTTTTAGATGCAAATATAATTTACCTCTTAAAATATTACCGTATTTAGAAAGGAATTGCTAATGTCTAGGTAATTACATATGATCTTATTTAAAATTATTTCTGTAAAGCAATTAACATTTTATGTGTAAATATTTGTTAGTATCGAACCAAATCCAATGCCAATCTTAATTTGGATATTTCATGCTTTAGCACATCTATTTCCTCATTATCCTTTGCATATTTTAATAATCTTTCACAGGCTTGAATTTGAGCCAATAACAATTCGCCCTTTTCTAAACAAAGACTATGAGAAGATTCTATAAAGTGATAAGAA
>QCWC01000141.1 GCA_013114705.1 Candidatus Nitrosocosmicus sp.
ATGAAGCAAGTTATAAGAAAGAAATGAACAAACTCTCTGAAATTAGTAGCAAATTAAATGGAATCGAAAATATCAAAAAGATAATCCTCGCCTACTCTTAAAGTGTACTTTTTAAGATACTTCGACGATAGTGGATGAAGATGGTCAATTGCAATTTCTTTTATCAAGATTTCCAAATCTTCATTGTATAATTCATCTTCTATCTGCTTCAGATTGTCAACCCCTAGCTCTGGTACCATACCCAGTTTTGCTAATCGGGAGATTTGTATTTCGAATTCGTGATTAGAATAATTAAATAATAGCGGTGTCAATGTGATCTTTTTAGATCGCTCAAAAATTGTAATCAACTCCTTTATGAACCATGGAGGATGAGCATAAGGAGTTAGTGGCAGGCTTACTTTACTAAAGTGAAGAATTGTTTCATCAAGGTTCTTTATTATGGTCTTTAAAAAAATTAGCCAGAGGTACCGCTTAGATTTTTCAATTATTTTTTCTCTATTATCATCACCACCATCTGAATGTTGGACTAATTTTGAAATATATTCCTCTAATGATAGTATATAGATATCAATCGAGGTAATAGAAGAGTCTGAAATGAGAGTTTCAAAAACTTTTAGCATCCTTTTCATACTTCGCTTTTCCAAGTAGAAAAAAAATGGAACTGGATTGTAACCAGATTTCAAAACGCTAAGGAATGAAATCAAAGAAATGCTATCAAATATAGGACACAATACATTGTCTTTAAGGAAATCAAGTGGAATGAGGTCTTTACCCTTAAAAGCTAATTTACTTATATAACATCGGTTATTTCCGAGAAGTATATAGATAATAACATCCGCTTCTCTATCATTTTCTGAGCGTTTGAATCTACCCGACTTTGCAGAAAGTTCACTATGAATATGAAATTCCATATCAAATTTCTTGACGGTACTTTCTCCATCTTCACAGGTTAGGGCAGTTGATCTTACTAATAGATAATACGTTTCACCATTAAGTAGCACATTGGAATAAGTGGAAATTACGGTATCTACAATAGTATTATAATCTAATTCAACAGAATTACCAACAAAAATGAATGTGACTCCTGAGAGCTTTTTTAAAATATTAATTGCATTCACCGACTGCGAAGTATCACTCAATCTCAATATAACGAAATAACCTTCTGTTCTTACAGATTGTAGCTTGAGGTCATTTGACTCTAATAAGATTGTTGCAGATTCCTTTATCAAATCCCTGGATTCTGTAGATTTAATAACTGGTTCTATTACAATAATTTTGTCCTTATCCAAATGCATTTCATATATTCCTGTATGAGGGATTCAAACCTCGCTGACAAAATAGGAAAAGGAATTAGGAATTAATAAATTCGAGAATACTGTTACGATCTTTCGCCTCTGGTACTTGATCAATATATTGTTTAAATGCTTCTTTCGCAGAGAGATTATCTCCCAAGTGCATATATGTTAACCCGAGGTTTTTATATATCGGTCCGTATCTGGTTGGGCTAATCTTTACAGCCTCAAGATAATATTTGTTTGAGGTACTGTAATTTCCCTTCTTTAAATAATAATTTCCCAGTCCCCTATACGCTAGATAGTATTTTGGATTTGAGTCAATAATTTTTTCGTAGTATTCTGTACATTTAGGATCGTTCTTTTCATTGAGAATACCTGCTAACATTAGTAATAAGTGGGGATTTTTACCTGCATCGTTGAATCGATCTAACGTTTCTTGGATTAAATCCATTGCCTCGTCTGTCCTGCCCATGATTTTTAACCTTTCAGCTTCCAAAGCCGCTCTATTTGATTGGTAAAATGAAAATACATCGTTCTTTAATATTTCTTTGACTTCTTCAGGATAGATAAGTATGGTTAAAAAGTCGTCTTGTTTCCATTCTTCTATAAATTTATCCTCTGGAATTGCACCAAACGAATCCGGTTCAGGAATGTAAGTAATAATTCTTTTCTCCACCTCATCGTAGCCACAAACAATTGTTGCAAATTGAATTGTGTCCAATATTCCTGGGAGAATGACAATAACAGGTAAACCCTGATCCAATCTTTTTTTCAAATCACTTATGGATCCTCGATAAATCACAGAAGACAGTTTCAGTCTTTTTTCAATTATTTCTAATCCTTCAACTAGAATACTTCCTTTATAACCCCCATAATTTTTTGCTCTAGTATCAATTTCTAAATTAGGGGGCTCCTCACCCCAAAATCTGGATATTACGTTAATAACTAGTGGGAAGACTGTTTTGTCTTCATTCTTATTTACAAGAGGTAATGATATTTGGTGAATACTACCATCTTCGCTTTTGAACACCTTTAATTTTGATAGAATTGCAAATAAAAATCATAATGCTTGAAAAACTGAATTAATTGGTAATTATCCACTACCTCAATCTTAAGAAATTATATAACAAATCCTTACCTTGTTTTCCGCTTTTTTCAGGATGAAACTGAGTTCCGAAAAGCGGTTTATTATTAAGGCAAAACAATTCATTTGTACAAGATTCTGATGATCCCAGCAATTTGAATTCATCTGAGAGAGTAGACAAACAAAAATTGTGGCTACCGTACATCTGCACTGATTTGTACCCTTCCAAGATGGGTGTAGGTTCTATAAGATCAATGTTAATAACGTTTTTTACCTTTTGAATTTTCTTTAATGTACATCCAAGGGTAAGGCCTAGTATTTGCCCCCCATAACATATCCCAAGCAACGGTTTATCCAATATTAAACATGCTTTTACTATCCTAGAATTAATCTTGTTAATTATGTTAGAGTTTTTTTGTCTTCCAGATAAAACGACGTTATCAAAATTTTGCAAGAAATCCAAATGAGTATCTATCGTATGAATCTGATTACAATCATAACACTCAAACTTGTTCTCAAATTCATTAAAGATGCTTACTATGTCGTTAATAAATGGAGAAAAATTATTTACCAGTAGAGTTTTCAATTGCTGTTTAAAATTAAATAATCATTCAAATTATTTTTAGTTTACGGTGGATTCAAACTAAATTTTAGGTTAGATGCAGGCAATCCCTCCAGCTTCTCTAACTCCGCATTTAACAAACTTGTGAAAAAATTTTAAGATAGGATGATCTTGATTATATATGATAGGTATTTGAGGGCAAGAAAACCAATATTATTGGTGGATGATTCACCTGCTTCAGAGAGAGTCATAAAGCTGTTTTTGGATGGCGACGTGGATTTTGTAAAATACCATATTAAAAATTTTGAAGAAAGCTGTTGCGCGGAACTACCCACTACTAAAGCCCCTTCAGTAATTGCGGTTGAGGGCATATTTCGAGATGAATCAGTAATCGCTAGTTATGTTGAATTTGTAAAGCAAAAGAAATCCCAAGTACAAGAAAAGGTTAATACAGATAGTTCATTTTGGTGATTCTATTATTTCATTGCATTTTTTCGTATGAATAAATGTTTGCGAACAGAAACGAACTGGCATCTTCTATTCTTATCCTTTCTTGTTTCATTGAATCTCGATATCTGACAGTTATGGAGTCATCTTCTAATGTTTGATGATCAATAGTAAAA
The DNA here is from genome assembly GCA_013114705.1 of Candidatus Nitrosocosmicus sp. Taxonomy (GTDB): domain Archaea; phylum Thermoproteota; class Nitrososphaeria; order Nitrososphaerales; family Nitrososphaeraceae; genus Nitrosocosmicus. The sequence continues at coordinate 3,565 of QCWC01000141.1, forward strand.
GCAAATGGGGTTCCTATTTCTTCCAGCCGTCTGTAACGACGACCAATTGATCCTGCTTCATCATAAAATATGTCAAAGTCCTTTTGGATAAGTGTCACCAGTTTGTTTGACTTTTTTTTGAATTCAGGTTTTTTTAAAAGGGGAAGAACCCCCGCGTGAATTGGAGATAAATATGGTCTCAGTTTTAGTACGGCCCTGTCTTCGTTTTCACGGTCCACAAAATAAGAGTGTTCAATGATTGAGTAGATACACCTGTCTACACCAAGAGAAAGTTCGAATACGTGAGGAAGAACCTTTACTTCCTCATCCATCACCTCAAGATTAGTTTTGCTGGTAACTGAATGAGATTTAAGATCATAGTCGGATCGATAGTTACATGCTACCAACTCGAGCCATCCGATAGAAGTATCTACTTCAAAATCAAATGCAACCGTTGAATAGAAGGCTTTTTCGTCATCTGAAAGCCGTCTAAGCCTAGTTCTTTTCTTATCTATACCGGTTTTTTCAAAAAATTCAACTAATAAAGCCAAATAATATCCCACCAATTTATTGGGAAGAATATTTCTGTCTAGTGCTTCCTGGACAGATAACTCCAGATAATGACCATCATAAAATCTCAACAAAGTGTCCTTTACATCGTCGAATTTGCTTAGGTCATTGAGTTTAGATGGATTACAAAATACTTCTATTTCGGCTTGATAAAATTCTCGAAGTCTTAGCAACCCTTGCCGTGGGGAGATCTCGTTTCTAAAACTTTTTCCAATTTGGGCGATACCTAGGGGCAACTTTCCTCTACTGACCTTATAAATCCTTGAAAAATCTACAAAGATAGATTGACAAGTCTCCGGTCTCAAATAGGCCTCATCATGATCGGGGCCAATCTCGATCTTAAACATCATGTTGAATCTTTCCGCATTTGATAATTCCCCCTTACATAAAGGACATGTGACATTATTTTCTTTGATCAAATTGTCAACAAATTCATTGGCCAATCTTTCTGGCACCTCGACGTTTGCAACTTCCTGAATCAACTTATCGGCTCTAAAAGAGCTAGAACACTTTTTGCACTTTACGACAGGATCTGTAAAATTGCTTAAATGTCCTGAAGCGGTAAATACACTTTTGCTCATAATCTGTGATCCGTCAATTTCCAGCATATTATCACGTCGTACTAATTCTCTACGCCATAAATCTAGAAACTTGTTCTTCATCCTGACGCCATTTGGTCCGTATTCCCAGAATCCTGCGCTAGCGTCAGCATAAAGTTCACTGCTAGGAAAGTAAAATCCCCTCTCTAAAGCAAGTTGTATAATTAGATCGTATGTATTCATTGATTAATAATCTTATTAGAAAATTCAGATCCTTAAATCTATTTGTAAAAAATAAATACCAACTTTTATTTCTAAACTTGTAATTTTTAGAATAGCTGGTGATAAAAGTACATGTTAATACTTTATCATTCTTGGTATTTGCTAACTTTGTATATGTCAGGCAGGAGATTTGTTAGACACTATTTCAGAAATTTATGAGAATGTAAAGCAAATTATGAATTCAAAGAACTTTTTTCTAAATGTACTTCCAGCATTTTAACGCTCTTTCACCTATTACGCAGTCATTCTTTCAACCAACTATATATCTTACATTTTATTGTCAGATTCATCTTCGTTGTAACTAACTCTTTCATTTGTTATATCAGTGGTTATGATTCTTGTTTCCTTAACTGGTCTCTTTTTGATTACTACTTCTTCGCGTATATAGGGACTTTTGATTACTACTGGAACTTCTCTTTTTAATGGGATTGAGATCTGTGTTTTTGCGGATACTGGTCTTTCAATTTCTGGCTTGTATTCTACATTGGACGATTCTGAAGAGTCTTTAGTATCCTTGATCTTATTGTCAAATGGTATGCGTTCAATACTTACTTTTTCATAAGTGAGCTCAATTTCGACGGTTTTGGTTTCTTTGACCGGATCTTTAATTATGTCGACTTTATCCTCTACAATCTTTTTTGCAATCTCCAAATTTTCGCCTATTACTGGTATCGTGGTTTCAATTTCTCCGGACATGTCAGACGATTTGAATGTTGAATAATCTTTAAATTGTGGATCAATTGGTTCCTCGTACTCGAGCAAATCATTCTCGTTAACCTTTACTCTTAAAATATCTCCATCAAAATTTTCTACAGTAGAAATTGGTATAATGTATCTCTTTTTATTGAGTAAACCCTTTTGTATAATGACAAAATTATTACCTACTTCGGCCACTTCACCTAAATCTAGCCCGTCTGTACCAATTACCTCCTTTTTGAGAACATTATCCCAGTTTATTTTTGCCTTATTGTTACTAACAGACACATTTCATATTGATAGCAAGATATATAAAATAATATGGATTTGGTTTTTTTAAATCTGCATTTTATAGTATCTATTTTTATGAAATCTC
>QCWC01000142.1 GCA_013114705.1 Candidatus Nitrosocosmicus sp.
AGGTCCTATGGTAACGGATAATTCAACTGGAGAATTGTTTTGCGGTAGTTGTGGATTCGTTATTAACGAAAGAATTGAAGAAACTGGTCCTGAATGGAGAGCATTCTCAAAGGAGGAACATGAAGATAGGAGTCGTGCAGGAATTCCTACATCTCTAGCAATGCATGATATGGGATTAGCAACAATAATTGGTCCTGTAGACAAGGATGCTTCGGGAAAACCCTTATCGGCCTCGATGAAAAGTACAATAGAAAGATTAAGAACATGGGACAGTAGAAGTCAGGTTCATGAACCAGTGGATAGAAATTTTAGACAGGCTTTCAGTGAACTTGATAGATTAAAGGATAAATTGGCAGTTGGAGATGCGGTGATTGAAAAAGCTGCTTATGTATATAGAAAAGCTCTTGAGAAGGGGCTTGTGAGAGGTCGTTCGATATCGGCTTTGGTTGCTGCCGCCTTATATGCTGCGTGTAGAGATACAGAGACGCCTAGAACTTTAAAAGACATAGCTAATGCAAGCAACATAAAGAAAAAAGATGTTGCTAGATGTTATAGATTATTAATTAGAGAGTTGGACCTTCGTATGCCAGTGGTAGACCCAGTAAAGTGTGTTGCAAGAATTGCAAGCAAAGCTGGACTTTCTGAAAAAACAAAAAGAAGAGCTTTAGATATATTAAAGAAGGCCGAAGAGGGAAAAATTTCAGCTGGAAAGGATCCGATGGGATTAGCAGCTGCTGCACTTTATGTTGCATGTGTAATGAATGGAGAAAATAAAACTCAAAAAGATGTGGCTGAAGCAGCTGGAGTAACTGAAGTAACTATAAGAAATAGATACAAAGGTCTAAAAACACACCTAAAACTTTAGGTTTCTTTTTTTCAGACAAGGATATTTCTATATTTCATTATTGAACTTCTATAACAGACTCGTTAAAACCGATTTTTATTAAATATTCTTTTACGTCATCTCGATGGTCTCCTTGTAACATTATGAAACCATCTTTAGCTGTTCCACCACACGCAAATCTGCTTTTTAGGTTTTTGACAATCGTTTGCAAATCGCTGCTTTTTGGATCTATTCCTTCAATCATAGTGGTAGTCTTTGAAAAGCGTCTTTTTTCTAATCTTACTACAATCCTTGCCTCTTCTTTAGCTAATTCTACACAGGCACATAAATCATCAGGTAATCCACATTTCTTGCATATTACCGCCATCTTTTATTTATTTATTCTTTTCATTGCCTATTATTAAAAGTTTAGAGAAATTGTTAATAGATATATATTTAAATCAGTGATTGATGAAAATTTGCTATGAGTAGTAAGAAGAAGAATGCACCATTACCAGCTTCAAGTGCAGGTTTATTAAGATTTTTTGAAGATGAAACAAAAGGAGTCAAAGTAAAGCCAGAAATAATTATAGGATTAACAGCCGCTTTAATTGGAATTTCAATTGCAATAAGAGTTTTATTTCCAGTTTAAAGAAAAATTTTATGGGAGAGCTTGACGACGTTACAAATGTTCATAAAAGATGGTCCCTAACTAGAATAAATTTTTCATCACACAAGATTTCCATAGCAGTCTCGATAATATTTTCAATAATTATTATAATTACTTTTCATATATACTTCATAAACTCTGTTTTTGAGGAAATACTAATTCATTTAATGTCAGGAGTTTTAATTCTACTTTTATCTGATTTTGTGGACTATTTCCTGTTAAAGGGAAATCCGATTAACAAGTTGAGTAAAATTTTTCATTTGTCTGCATTTTCAATGATTTTATGGTTCTCTGTGATTATTTTTGGTGTATTATCGGATATAATTTTCAGCAAATCTCCTCCTGTACATGCGTATATGCTAGAAGGATTTTTTTTGGCTGTTGGATTAAGAATTGGGCTGTTTTGTTCTGTATTTGGAGTTAAATTATGGAAAGCAATGCTAATATCTTTTGTTCAGCCAGCATTATTTTTCATTTTCAGTATCCCTTCACAATATTATTTTGAAATCGTTACTAATCAGTTTGGTTTAATTTTTGGTACGGTTATTACAATCATTGGAGTGATATGGGCAGTAAGAACAGATAGAATAGGAAGGCCAAATGTTCACAGCACATTTGGTTTACTTCAAGCATTTCTTGACGCATGGACTGAAAAGAAAAACGATAAAATCGAAAAAATATTTGAATCAAGGTCTAGCCATTCAGAAATAGAAACCAGAGTGATAAAATTCAAAAGAAATTCAGATAATGTTTTTCTGGTGTTGCCCGAAATACATCCTGGCCCATTTATGTATGTAGGTGGTAGTAACATATCATTCAGATTATACGAATTTTTTTCAAATAAAGCAATGATTTTTCATAGTATTTCTGATCATTCATTAAATATTCCTTCTGGAACAGAAGTTGATAAATATATCGACTCTATGCAATTACAGGATATAAAATATGAAGGATATACATGTACTAACCCTGTTCAGATAGTAGTTGGAAATGTGACTGTAACAGGTGTTCTGTTTGGCAAAACAGTATTGATGATTCTTTCAAATTCTCCAAAAGGAATGGAAGATATTCCTATTGAAATAGGAAAGGAAATAGAAAAATATGCTAATGAATTAGGATTTGATGAGACATTTCTTGTCGACAGTCACAATTCTATGGGCGATATATTAGGTACAGACGACATGAAAAAAATGTTAAATTCAGCAAAGAAATGTCTGGAATTAATGAAAAATTCAGAGCAGTATCAGTTTAGTATTGGATACGCAAATTCAGAACATCTCCAAAAATTAAATAGATATCAAGAATTAGGAAAGGCAGGATTAAGTGTTTTGATTATAAAGATCAATGAAAAAAATTTCGGACTGGGATGGATTGATTCAAATAATATGAAAAATGGAATAAGAGAATATTTAATTAACTTTGCAAAAAACAGGGGAGACAACATTTTAGAGGTCTGTACATCTGATACCCATGAAACATCTGGAAAAAGAACTGGTCAGGGTTACTTTCCTTTTGGAAATTCGATTGAAACCAAGATAATGGAAGATGCTTATAGGTATATGATTTCCGAGGCAGAAAAGGATACCAAAAAATCTGCATTTGAAATTATTAAAATAAAGTCACAAATAAAAATTATGGGAGAAGATCAGTATTCAGATTATTCTAATGCTTTGGACAAATCAATGAAGTTTACAAAAATATGCTTAGGCGTAACACTGGGTTTTGTTAGTATAATGTTATATTTGTCAAGATAAATATTATTATGATATGATAAAAAATTACAACAAAAATAGTTATTCAACGAATTCACGTTCTGGCTCATAATAGGCACAGGCAATAGAGTATTCCACATCTATTATCTGTATTGCGTTTTTAGGCATGGTGGGTCTTTCCAGATAGTTACCTACCAGATATTTTATATCCGATACTACATTTTCATCTGAAACTGAAGGTCCGTCCATTATCGTGATATCCAGTTCTGAATTCACAGGTAAATTCACATTAGCTGCGACATTTTTGTCGGTGATTTTGAAAATGATTTTTGTCCAGTGTTGTAGATTGTTTGGTGGACAGGCTATATCCGCGTTACAGTTTAGAGGAACAAAAGTATGGGATGCTGATGGTTCCCCATCATCGTACTGGCCGTTTGAATTAAGGTCCACAAAAGCAAAAATATTGACTTCAAACTCAGGGTTAGCATCCTGAACTAGAGGAAAAAATGGAACGCCTATGCCTCTTTGTTCTATAACTGCTTCTATTGGTGTAATTCCATCACCATGAAATATCCCTCTTTCCTGATTATTTACCAGAATCAGTCCCTGTTTGTCTGCTGGAACAATAAATCCACTGATGTAAATTTTGGTTACATATTCAGAACCCTTTAAACACTCTTGTTTAATAGATACTGATCGAGTAATCTGTGCATTGGCATTATTTGAGAAAACCGTTGGTGTTGTATAAATGCCAAGTAACAATGTTGTAAAAAGTAATAAGTGTACAGACGTGAAGTTAATATCAGTCATCAGTTTTTTTCAAATTTTCTACTATAAAAATATATTCATATTTGGGCTATGTGTGTATTATCCCATAACATCTGTTGCACTCTTTTACCTACATACAGTAAAGGTAAAAAGGAGTGTTACACACGGTGCAGTATAGAAAAGATTCTGTAAAAATAAGACGAGGGTGTATCAGACGTATATTAGATGGATGGAAAGTAACAGACATCTGCAAGACAATTAATATTTCAAGAACAAGTTTTTCCAGATACTGGCACCGATATCAAAAAGATGGTTTTGACGGACTAAATGGAAGATCTAAAAGAATGCATACGATACATAGAACAGACAGAAAAGTATAACAAAAAATATTACAAATTAGAAAACAACACAGGTACTGTCCTGCCAGGATAAATGGAATTTTACAAAACCAGTATAACATAAGAATTGGTCACATGACAGTCTTTCGAGTTTTATGCAGATGGTTTAAACAGACCGTTATCAAAACACAGAATCAGACGCAAATATATCAGATTTGAGCGTAAATATCCAAATGAACTGTGGCAGATTGATCTAAAAATTGTGGTAAACAAGTGGATGGTATCAATACATGATGACCACAGCAGAAACATCCTATCATCACAAATATACGAACATGCAAAAGCTGACAACATTTTACGGTTACTGAAAATACCATCAGAAAGTATGGAAAACCGTTGCAGATACTGATAGACCATGGACGTCAGTTCTACAATAAATATTGCAAATATGATTTTGGTGTATTTTGTGTCCAAAACAAGATGGAGCATGTTATGGGAGCAATTGGAAAACCAACCACACTTGGCAAGATAGAAAGATGGCATCGTACATACGACGTTGAAAGACCAAGTTTTAAAACACACAGACAATTCATTAAATACTACAACAACAAAAGAGTACATATTTCATTAAACTACGTGACATCAAGGCAAGTGTATACTGGAAGGAGAAGTGTAACACATGTGGTGAGATAGTACAATTTTACTTAGATTGGATAAACCTTATACTCTATTTTCTAGAGCATTGTTCTCCTATTTTTTTATACAGGAATCAATAAATAAAAAACAATCAATCAAATTCACGTGGTATGTTATTAGAAATATTCATAATTTGGGGATGTATAGACTTGAAAGATTGCAGTAGCGCTGGAGATTTATCCAATATTGCCTCCACTTATATAAGCATCATAATAGGAGCTTTAATAGGTGGTTTAATCAGTTGGTGGATATATAATAGACAAGAAAAAATTTCAAAGACACAAGATACAATGCTAATTAGTATCAAAAAATTACAAGAAAAGCATGAACATGTTTTAGAAAAGGTACGAAAATTTGAACAGACTCATGACATAATATTAAACGATATTTTCACATTGGAGAAGAAAATAGATTCATTACTAGAGAGCAAATAATTTAATTTTAAAACAGTTTCGACTCGACAATTTACGATAATCGAAATCATCTATAATTTAATTTACTAACTTTGATAACAATCAATAAAATGCTTGCAGGCAAAACAGATTCAAGAACTTACTAAAAGTCTAATGACGGTAATCAATAAAACAAAAAATTGTATTCCAAGTTTTATAAAATGGACTTTAGAAAAAAGATGCGTTAGCAGATGATTTTATCTTTATAATGTTTTATTCAAGAAAATCAAAAATTAGTAGAGTTGTATTATAATGTTGATGATCCAGAGGCTAGAGAAGGGATAAAGAATATGCGAGATGCATATTAATTCTGGATAAAAAAAACAGAAACAAATATGGTGGATAGGAAAGTTAAGGAAATTTTGAAAATGAAACCATCTTTATTAGTGGTGTGTGCTAGCAGTAACCCTCCTTTTGTTTTATGTGGGATTTCGCTGAGCGGCCTACCTGAGTAAGCGCAGGTACTCTTTACTCGCTTGGGCCTTGCTCCACTCTGGTCGGCATTTTCATTTCAGTAAAAGATATCTCAG
>QCWC01000143.1 GCA_013114705.1 Candidatus Nitrosocosmicus sp.
TAAGGATTTGTATCAGTTATTAAATGGCAAAATTGATTGAGTAGTAAAAAATTCATAACCGAACTCTAATCAAATTAATATGGCAACCTAATATGACCACATACTTATCGACGACTCTTTATATTTTCTAAGCATGGTAAATGATCCATCGAGGAAAAATGGGAAGAAGATTCAGGAATGCAGAGTCATTAGAGATAAAGAATCTTATATTGCACTGTTACTGTATTGGATATTCAATCAACCAAACTAGAACATATATTCAAATCAAAAAAGGAGTTAAGTTAGAATACCAATATGTTAAAAATGTAAGAAACAACTATGTCAATGGGGCGGCCGACTGGCTTATTGAGTTGGCTCAAGATAAAACAGCCTTTATTGCTAGATTTAGAGACAAAATAATGCAACTTGAAAGTTATAGACAATCTCTTATGGATCTTATATTCTCAGACCCAAGTCATCAAGATCAAAATCATCCTAAAATTTCACCTATAATTCATATCAAAGCCATAGAATCACTTCACAAGATAACGCTGTCGCTACTAAACCTTGAAAAGATGTTGCCACTTGTTACTCGATTCTCAAAGGATATGGAAATTGATGAACTTTTAAAACTAAACAATGTCTATTCGGATGGGCTTATGAATGCTACCAACCAAGCCTTTGAACCCGAGAGAAGTGTAAACCTTAGACCTCAATATATGGATATAGAGAAAATGGTGAATAGTGCTATGAGAAAAAATCAAGATGTAAAATCCATAGACATCGCCACCGATACTGATATCGCCAAATCAAATCCCGGACGTGACCATAAGAATAGTTTTTCAGCAATTATATAGAGAATGCTTTTCACATGATAAGGTTGACTTTATACTTGGAAGCAATCTTTATCTTCGTCATTTGAGTTCTGAATTACCTTGATTCTATTGATGTTCATTGATTGACCTCTTTTACCAGAACGTTATAAGGTTTTTTGGCTCAATTGCGATCAGAGCCGCGTTCATTTTGAATCTACTTTAACCAAAGTATCATATATTATGAATTGAGATCCTCTTTGTCTTCGATAATATTTTTTGGCGATGATGTTTCTGAATCCCACGCCCAACTTCAGCGGTGGCTTCTCTTTATCTTAATAAGAGTAACATTGCTTTGAAAACTCCATCAACCGATAATTCAAGAAAATACAAATTCAAATCATGACTAATATCTAAAGAAGATGTTCTGTTTCGTTAGTTAATTATGATTGCATAGAGGATCTCCAAGATATAGATCTATCGTCAGTGGACAACACCTTATATAATTTAGTATTGGTTAAATAGTATGCCTTGTATAGATGAATTTGTCACAATCTTGGAATAGTGACATAGCAACAAATCGTTGTAAGATAAATTGGGTAATAGGGGCTAGGTTTCGATCAAGTCAAAAAACTAAATTAGGTAGGAGCATAGCCTCTATTGCTTTTAGGATAAATATAATGCACTAACTTCTCCCCTTGGGGTAAAATACGTTCATAAATAATGGAGAGGATCTTCTAGTTCGTTATAATCAAATGTAAAAAGACCAAATTATGTAATCACTGATACAATAAATCGAGAATAATAAAAAAACAAAAATGATGGATTAATAATCTATTGTGTTGCTGTTGAATTTGCTTGACTATTACTACCTTCTGTTAATGAGGTTACCACACCTATCAATGGAAGATTTAAGAAATGTCCCTCGGTCTTTGCAGGATCAAAAGATATGTTAAGAATATGTCCGTTGATCAAATATGCTATTACTGGGACATCTTCCCATACTTTACCGGTCTCTGTGGTTTGAATATCAGCGAGACCCTTAAATTGAGTATTATTGCCAACTAAGACAATTTCATTATTTCCCGTGGTGTTTGTTACAGGAGTAGCATCGGTTAATCCATCTATTACGTGAGTTTCAACTTCATGGCCTCCTAATGAATGTCTGTTTAATTCGACTTTGAAGTCTTGTAACTGTCCATTTGATACATCAAAACTCCAGTCTCCACCAAGAACAAAATTTAGGTTCGTATCTTGTGATGCATTCAATGATTGCATTGCTTCAGGAGATAGCGCCAAATTTCCTATATTACCTTTAGCACTAAAGGTATTTACTCCGTCAGTTGATTGAGCAATTACATCGTTGTTATTAGTTGCTGTCACCAGTAATACTGCAGCGGTGAATAGTACTGCACTAGTCATGATAAATTGTTTTATTGGTATTGAATTCATAACGTAAAATATGATAATTACCAACATATATAAGATTTTTACTATACATTTTTTGCTTAATATCTATCAGAATTATTATTCTATTTGTTAGTCAATATACACTATCATCATGGACTTGTTATGTTCATATTTAATATTGTTAAGCAAATCATACATGTATGTAGACGATTATAACATAAATCCCGAGATTTAATGCTGAAGAAAGAAGAACAACAAATTAGAGTTGATAGATTACCCTGGATCAGGGGATGTATATCGTCAAGGTTAATTTTGTCCCAATTGAAAAAATCTCATTAGTGTATAGGATATAGTTTTATGATATTAGGAGAAGAGATGAATAATTACAACCACTACACACTAAAATGTTATTTCTCATAGTTGCTTACAGAAATTAGTGGTCTTTTATCTTTATGATGGGTAGATACAGCCGTATTTGATACGTATATAATAAGACGAGTAAAAAAAACATGGATATTAATGCGATTTCAATGACTAATAAGATCAAAGAATGATTTTATGGAATAACAGTCTCGATACTCCTTTGGTCACTGTATTTGGGTATCTATCATTCATGAAGGCTAAATAGAAGCAAATTTGTGTTTCTTCCTATCATACCCACATACTCTATATAGACTAAGTTAGTTGAGAATAATATATTTATCATATTAACATATCAGGGAAACTTATTTGGTGGTCTTTGATTCCATGATATTGGTCATTCAGTTTTTGGTTCAGAGTGGTTGAATTAAGTCAAATTTGTTTCACATACCACCGAACCCGCCAATAGAGAGTAACGATATAATATATAATCAATAAAATTTGTATAATAACTTTTACTTTTGAAAAGAAATTAAGTCTGCTTATATCCAATTGCTCTGGATACTTTCAATACATCTAGCACATTTTCCCTATAGTCTATTTTCAGGACAACACACTACTGTCTTGCTCTGCCGACTGTAGTTGGTGCATAGGTGAGCCTGAATACATATTCGCACCATTACGCGATTCTTCATCTACATTACTAGAATGAAATTATTGTCTGATCGTGAAGTGATACACGAAAAGGAATATCAGATAAAATTAGGGACCTGTAATTTCCCTATATAATTTAAATTCAATCGGCTTTGATACCAAATCTTGAATTTTGGCCCTCAAGTCTACTGATTCTTGATTGTTGTAGTGTTTATCATAAGCTTCATTGTTTTCCCATACCTCATCAAATAATAATTCATTAGGATCTTCGGTCGCTACATTAAAAGTATATGTAACATTACCTTCGCGTTTTCTTGGAGGATTTACTAAAGGTAACAATAAATCTAGTAGCTCTTGTTTTTTTCCTTCCTTTGCTTTGATTCGAACTATTACTCTTACTTGATTGGTTTGACTTGACATTTTTACTCCTTTACTTTTATCCTTATATCTTTTAAAAGTTCTCTTACGCTAGATGGTCTTTTATATATAAAAGGACTCATGTGGATATCCTCATGATTTCCACCGAACTAGCTACCAATGTATAGTAATGACATTATATATTACTTTTTTTGTATTTAAGTAAGGTCAAGAACTGAAAATACTGAATTGTGATAAATATCAAAATTATTAAAGCATTGTTTATTAGAGTAAACATGAAACCCAAATTTGATAAAAAGACTGCCCTCGTGAGTTAAATCAGTTACATTCGTTTTATATCATGCTGATTACTTATTTGTATGAAAAAAGTCCTTTTTGTATTGCCTTCTCATGATAAATTAGGAGATACCGGACAAAAAACCGGATATTGGCTTGAAGAATTCGCAAGTCCCTACTATGAATTTGTAGATAATGGTTATGACGTTGTTATCGCATCTCCAAAGGGTGGAAAACCCCCAGTCGATCCAAAAAGTTTACAACCAGAAAATCAAAGTGAATCTACTAAACGCCTTCAAAATGATCCGGTAGTTAAACAGCAATTAGAAAATACTTTGATTCTAAACGAAATTTCAGACGGCGAGTATGATACCCTGTTCTTACCTGGCGGTCATGGTCCAATGTGGGATTTGTCACAGGACAAAGATTTGAAGCGGATAGTCGAGAGTTTTTACAACAACAAGAAAATAATTTCTGCAGTTTGTCATGGTCCTGCAGGATTGTTACAAGCCACAGACTATAATGGTAACTCTATTCTAAAGGATAAGAGAGTGACTGGATTTACTAACGACGAAGAACATACTGTTAAACTGGATAAGACGGTTCCATTCTTACTAGAAGATAAAATGAAAGAATTAGGAGGCAACTTTGAGAAAACCGAGAATTTTAAACCATTTATTGTAACTGATGGTCAAATAATAACTGGACAAAATCCTGCATCATCTCTTCTAGCAGCTAGAAGAGTAGTAGAAGTCTTGAAATAAATCCATTAAAGCTCGAATCTATAATAGCGTTGTAAATTACAGTAGGTCAAATCTATATTAAAATATCTGAACCCTTACACCATATGGAACCTAATCCTGCCGAATCAGATACCTATTTATAGTAACAAACAATGATTATCCATTATGGTGTCAACATTAGGCAAATTATTTTATTTGGTTATTGATTATCAAAAGAAAATATGAATAATTCGCCAGGTGATCTGTCCTATTCAGATAAGATTCAGGATATTCCTACTATCCTATTCGGTTGGCTTTCTAGGAAAGATATTTTTATCTTCTGATTGTCCACCTGGATAATTTCTAAATTTCTTAAATTTTATAAATAACAAGTATGGATTCCATATGATGTTTAAAGAACCTCATTTATGGGTAAAACCATCTAATATACTCTTACTTGGATCTATTGTAATACTATTCATGTTCATTCCCGCTACAAGCATATATTCACAAAACGGTGATATTCAATTAAATAATGATATATCACTTAATCCAAATATTACAGAATCAGAAAAACTAGAAGACTTGGGACTTTATTCAGTCTATCAATCATTAGAAATGGAAATTACAAAAATAATGGATATTGCACATCAGTCAATGAATTTAACGAATTCTTTTGGAAACTTTCCCATAGTAAATCTGACTACTGATATGCAACAACAACACCGTGGAATTCCTAGCGATCAGGATATAGATAAAAGAAATGAAGCTAAAAAGTTATTGGCAGATAATCCATCCTTATCATTCATTGGAATGAACTTTCCAAATGGTGACACCTACTTTAGTGAACCTTATTATCCATCCCAAGCAAATAGTTCTGTTGCCAATTATGGATATCGAGAACATATTATCGGTGCACAAGAGTCCAGTCAACCATACTTAAGCAACGTCATTACTGCAGCATCAACAGGAAAGCCAATTGCTGTTCTAGCCACTCCAATCTTTTCTGACAAGACAACAAATAGTACACTTGTAGGGATGCTGGCATTAGGATTAAACTTCACTCACTTTAATGAAATGATAAAGTCCATAGATAATAACGATACTAGAATACTACTTCTCGACAATAATGGTACTGAAATATCTGATTCAGCATCTAACAATAATATTTCAGAGTCATTCGATGGACTTCAAAGCTTTAAAAACGCCAAAGGTGGTGAGTTGGGATTGATTATGGAAAATATCAATGGGAGAAATATGACAATTTCTTACGCACCTATTGATTTTGCCCAAACGAAATGGATTTTGTTATCTATCTCTCATAACTCCTGAACTTTGTTACGGCTCATTAACCATTCTTATTTTATTTCTTAAGATAGAGCCTCATAAACCATATGTAACCATCAATATGTATCGAACCCATGTGAAATTCTACACGATTTCCACCGAGCCCGCTACTAATAATAGTAACGCTATAAGACAATCAATCCTTTTTTCCACGTACATGACTGATGGCGTTAATTATTTCGGGTAGTAATACAATATCCCACCGAACTATCATAGATATGAAATAATAAACATGGATTTATGAAATACATTTCCTCTTTACTGGTCATCATATCTGTTTAGCCTAAAAAAATCTAATGCATTTTCCTTGGTTTGGATCATATCTTTGCATAATCTTCGCACAATCTTGTATACTTTGTGGATTTTTACACATACCTGTAATTGGATCAAATAAAGTTCCTTGAGAATCACAGGAAGCTGGAGAAGATTTTGTTACTGTGGTTTCGGAATTGGATTCATCAAGAGTCGGTATGTTATTTTGTGATAGCATTTCCTTTTCTCCAATAGGATCAGGTGGACCCTCTTGATTTTGTGTGGATTGGATGGGTGCACACATGATACCCTTAGGACCGCCTGGAACGTTCTTTAGTTCCATTTCGCCTGGTTGACATGATACTCTAGCATTTATAGGAGCTGGTTTCACATAGCATCCTTCTGGTGATCCAGCTGGACATTGTTCATTTTGCGGTGGATCAGACAAAGCGGTTAAAGAAGGGTTGACAGTGGTTGTGTTCCTTACTACATCTTGTAATCCTTGACTATCTTGACTGGCATCTTCGTTGTTGTTGTTGTTGCTGTCCCCAGATTCCTCGTCAGGTACTCCTTGACTATCTTCACCAGCATCTTCGTTGTTGCTGCTGGTGTCACCAGATTCCTCGTCAGGTACTCCTTGACTATCTTCACCAGCATCTTCGTTGTTGCCGCTGGTGTCATCAACTTCCTCATCCGGGGATGCAAAAACATATAATGTCATTAAATTATTCTGGGTAATCTCGCCTCCGCCATTAGAAAAAAATAACGTAGAAGAAATTCCTGCTAAAGTAGAATTAAACCCAAGCAAAATAACAACAAAAATACTTAGTATAATTGGAGATAAATTACAATGATTAGACAATTATGAAATGGATTATGATGGTAATATAAAATATTTTACTTTAACCCAATTTGGAGAACTTTTGTTTATTTTGACATAAAATTTTGATTACTAGTCAGCTAATCATATTGAAAATATTATTCATGTAAGATGGTTTAGCATTTACAGGTTCATCCATAGATTAATAATTATGACATTCACGTCTATTAGTTTTCGTAGCGCTTGGAATTAATTCACCTTTAATTTCAAAAAAAATTTCTAACTTATTTTGGACTCATATGGATATCCTCATGATTTCCACATGTGAATATCATTGTTATGATAAAATTGAGTGACAAAAATGAGTCAAATTTGTTTCACATACCACCGAACCAGCTACCAATTTATAGCAACTATAATATTCCCTTCATATTTCACAAGATTAACTTTAGCATATTCAAATGGTTCTTTTCAATCAAAAAACCTAAAAAACTGAGATAATCCATATCCCTTTAAGCAAGTCCTAAATGATATCCATGAAAATCTTTGGTCAAAACAGGGGGTATCATGTCAATTAAGACTGATTGCAGATGCCAAATCAAAACATCAAATGTTATCTCTTATAGTATAGACAATCTCTTTATAATTTCTTTCTTAATTTGTATTTTTATTTTCCTAATTTATTTCGGGTTTAAAGCGACAAACATCTATCATCTTCTTTTTGATGAGATACTTGTACAGCCACTTAGAGTGTTGGTTCAGGCAGAGTCTCGCTCTCATATAGAGCCTGTTAAGCTCGAACCTAATAGCCACCATACAATAATACAGAATCCTACACAATTTTATATCGTCGGAACCAGTGCACCGGTTAACTTATATCAACTTTGTTAACAACATAGGGATATGACAATAGATCCAGAGTTTCCAAAAAATCACAAAGTAATAGGAAAACATTCAACTTCAGATGGCGATTATACTCATTTTGTTTGGGGACCAGGAAGAGCAGATGCAGAATCCTCCACCAATAAGGAAGTTCAGGATGCATATAAAACAAGAGGAGAAGAATATGTCCCCCTGGGCGTCCATGGTACTTTTGTAGCGGTAGACTGGGATTCTTGTATTTCTGACGGAGCATGTATCGAAGCTTGTCCCGTTCAAGTATACCAATGGTACAGATCAGAACAGGATGTTCCAGCAATAGAAATGGTAAATGCGGTAAGTGAAGGGACCGGAGATGATAGTAACAGAGAAGGCAGAAAAGACTATACTGACAAACCAGATCCCATTAGGGAAAAGGCGTGTATTTGGTGTATGGCATGCGTGACAGTGTGTCCTACTACTTCAATCAAGGTAGATGAGGCTAATTTACCAGTTCATGAAGAAATGTTAAAATCATTTGGTTAAATACTGAGAAATAAATCTACGTTATTTTGACTTTGAAATAGGGTTTGTTTATTATTAGACCCATGTGACTTTTCACACGATTTCCACCGAACACGATACCAATTTAAGTAACGAATTTTTATTTATTTTTTACATATGACCAACGCAACATTCTTTTAGACATTGATTAGAGATTCTTATATCAGTCCGTTTTTATTTTATATAAGTTTATCAACTCAGGTTCTTTATTTTGTTAATAAAGTATTTTCTAACTTATCATAATATCTTGATGAATTATTGAATTGAGTACAAAATTCTCTTGGCTTTTCTTTC
>QCWC01000003.1 GCA_013114705.1 Candidatus Nitrosocosmicus sp.
ACCCCTGTCTTGGCCATTACGGGAACCACTTATTCAGATCTTATGGGTTCAAGTTATCAACAAGATGTTAATCTTTTGCAGCTATTTTCTGATGTAGCCGAATATAATAACATAATAAACTCGCCAGAGCATGCCGAAATGGCTGTAGACATAGCATGCAGAAATGCATTAGGTCGTAGAGGTGTGAGTCATTTAACCATTCCAATAGATGTACAGGAGCAAAGACTAAAAGGTAAATATTCATCGCATAAAGTAAAAGGTCATACATCCGACACCTTTAACCATGACGTCATTCCAAGTCCGGACTTGCTAAGAAAAACTGCCGATATATTAAATGAAGGGAAGAAAATTGTAATACTAGTAGGTCAAGGTGCTTTAGATGCTGGCGAGGAGGTTGCTATCGTTTGCGAACGATTAAACGCCCCTGTAATCAAAGCCCTTTTGGGAAAAGCCGTCATTTCTGACTATAGTCCATATAGTCTCGGGGGTATTGGCATGTTAGGGACAACTCCTGCCAGTGATGCAATGAATGAAGCCGACACTATATTGTTAATAGGTACATCTTTTCCATATATCGATTATCTTCCAAAACCCGGGCAGGCAAAAGGCATTCAGATTGATATTGTACCTGAAAGAATCGGGTTGCGTTATCCGGTAGATATAGGATTGATTGGAGATGCCAAACTAACATTGAATTATTTAATTCCAATGTTAAAGATAAGACAAAAAGAAGATGGTGAATTTTTAAGATCAAAACAAAAGGCAATGAAAAAATGGAACGATCTATTAAACGAACGAGGTAGCCGTACAGACAAACCTATTAAACCTCAAGTCATAGCCACTGCCGTTTCCAATGAATTAGATAATGACGCCATCGTCTCGGTAGATAGCGGGACCAATACTATTTGGGCCGCTCGATATATTCAAGTACACGACAAAATGAAATTTTCCCTATCCGGTACTCTGGCAACTATGGGCTGCGGCTTACCGTACGCGATAGCAGCCAAAGTTGCATATCCGGAAAGACAGTCAGTAGCTTTTGTTGGGGATGGGGGTTTTACTATGTTGATGGGAGAGTTTGCAACGGCAGTTCAGTATGATTTGCCAATTAAGGTCATAATCATAAAAAATAACACACTAGGAATGATAAGATGGGAACAAATGGCTTTTCTGGGAAATCCTGAATACGTTGTAGAATTCTCTCCTATAAATTTTGCAAAGTTTGCTGATGCGTGTGGCGGAAAAGGATATACTATTACAGAACCCGGCGAGGTAGGACCAATAATTCACGAAGCAATGGAAGAAAAAAGACCAACAATTATCGAAGCTTTAGTAGATCCATTTGACCCTCCTATGCCTCCTAAGGTAGAGCCAGAATTTGTAAAAAATATTGCGGAATCGTTTGCAAGGGGACAGCCTTATGCCTCCAGAATAGGTTTAACTTTGTATAGAAATCAAATCCATGAAGTTTTGAGAGGCCTCCATCATCATGATTCATTAAAAAATCATGACCACAAACGTTCCAAAAATAACTGATAACTGCAAAATTTTACGGTAATGCTGTGTCAACAATCAATTATTTTTGGTAATGGTTTGTAAATCCATCTGGGTTACTAGAATTATAGCAGTTTTGATTCTTTTAGTATTGTGGTATCTATATACTAAAAAACCAAATAAAATAAGACGAATACAAAGAAGTTAATGGAACTGGGTTAAAAAAAGGAATGTGATTCGATCCAACATCACTTTAACGGATTTCAATTATGACTATGTGTTAGTATTACATACACCAAACCTTCGAAAAGTAAGTTTCTTACGGTCGGCAAATGCTCTTTAATATAATACTGAATTAAGTATTCTTTAGGGCCAGGATTCATCGAACAAGTGTAATCAAGTCATAGCAAATTTATTAAGATATGATGATCCTTTATCCTTAAGATTGGATCTACGAGTAATTTTAGTACCTTATGATAGTTCCCATTTTTCAGAAAATGCATTGGATTACGCCGTATATCTAGCCAAAGCAATATTTTTAGGCGATCCAAAAAAACGAATAATCCGGATCGTAATGTTACATGTAATACAGGAGATACCACTAACCAAAACTCTTTTAGAGAAAATGAAAATTAATCGTAAAAATAAGAAATTATCTTTGAATGAACATGCTGATAGTATTTACGAAGAAACAAAAACTATAATGCAAAAGGAAATGGATGAGAAAAAAAAGACTTACAAGTCTATAGACGGAATCAAACTAGAATCGCGGATTCTTTATGGCGATCCAGCTAATCAAATCATAGATTATTCTAATAATAATAGAATTGATTTGATAGTTATGGGAAGTAATGGATTACAAGGTTTGGCTAAATTTAAAGGACTTGGAAGCGTATCAAGAAAAGTATCGGAAGCAGTCTCACGACCTATGACAATAATTAGATAACGATATTAGTAACAATATATATTAAACTCGTAAACGATTGAATGTGCCTTTTGAGCCAATATTTGATCAATACTCTAAAACATATCAATGAAAATAACAAGTAACATGTAATCGTTATTTGAAATTTAACTGTATCCTGTTAGTATCTGTAAGAGGACATTAAATTGATTCAAAAGTTATACTAACATTAACTATATTATACGCAACCAAAATTTCTCTATATTTTTGTTCTTGTCTGTAGGTGGATAATTAGCATAAAATGAAGCTTTATGACATTCTAATCAAAAAATAATTTTTTTAAGGGCACCATTAAACCATAATATGCCAAATTATAAAACGCTGCCAAAGCAGCTACTTCCGTTCCGAAAAATTGAGATGCAAATACAACTACAAGGGTATTATTTACATAGCTCATGATTACAAAGGCAGCAACTCTGGATGATTTATCCTTTTTTCCAATAATATAGGATGTAAAATACCCTATCAATCCATACACAAAGAACAAAACAAATGCTGCAATAATCATTGTTGTTACGAATGAATACTCAGAAATGAAATAGTTAGAGAATTTTGCATATATTCCTAGATTCATAAACGATATCAAGATGACCGAAGGGAGGAAAGAACTAGATTCAATTTTTTTTGCGATCTTTGGAACCTTGCTCTTCACCAGCCAACCTGCAAACAGGGGCAGGAAAAGGGCTTCAGCTAATAATATTATCATATCTAAAAAAGGGATATGGAATTTTTCTACATCAACCAAAAAGTATACCAGAGATGGCAAGACAAATGGAACAACAACAGATGATGCAATAATCATTCCAACAACTAGGGGTAATTGATGGCTTCTCTCAAAAACGTTGATTACAAACGGTGCTCCTAAACCCGTTGATATTCCTGAAAGAAGTAATACGGGAATAGCAAGTGATGGATAAATAATACTTGTAACTCCAAACAAGAGAAGAGGAATTGCAAAAAGTTTGATTGCAGTAAATAGAATAATAGGAATGGGTTTTTTAAACTGTAATCCTAGCTCTTGAGGATCCATCTTGATTAAATTTAAGAATAATAAGAATCCAAGTAGAACCAGAAGATGGGGTTCAAATATTATTCCAAATGATGGTACCAATATGCCTATTACTGTTGAAACTGCAATTGCAGCAAGGAGGGTTAAATCGTCTTTCTCCAATCCTACTGTCTGTAAGTACGAGTCGGCTCTCCCTTTTGGCACTTTTCTTGCTCTTTTTTATTTATTTACAATGTATTTTAATAGTATCATTAGTTAAAAATACCTAGTTAAAGATTGGAGTGTTATAATTTTACGAGGAAACTTGCAATTCTATGTTAATTCTGTTTATGCAATAATAATATCCACAACAACTAGAGGTGACTGTCATTGAAACAATTTATTCATAAACTTGACAAATAGTTTTATTATTGAAATAACACCGCAAATCGCTGTGCCTTAGTCATCATGCCACTTTTTCATACTCACCGACTGGATATTGCTTATATTGATCGAAACTAATTGTTATCTGATGCCTTTCAAACGTATACTAGTGCCTTTTGATACTTCGAGGTTGTCAATCAAGGCCTTGGAAAAAGCTGTAGAATTGTCTATGATGAATCGATCTCAAATTTTCATACTACATGTAATTACCGAAATACCATTACCAATTCATTATTCAAAATTAGAGTCAAAAAATAATGAGGTCATTATAACACCACTAGTTAATAAACTCCATAAGGAGATAAAGAACGAAATGATTGTCATTCTAGAAGATGTAAAAAATAAGTATGTCTCAGATAGTGTCCCTATTACAACTGAAATTAAAATAGGCGATCCAGCAGAAATAATCATTGATTTTACTAAACAGAATAACATCGATCTCATAGTTATGGGCAGTATTGGACATAAGGGAATTACAGGAATGTTCAAAAGATTAGGAAGTGTTGCAAGAAAAGTTGCCGAAGAAGTGGACTGTGCATTGTTGATAGTAAGATGACTGTCGAATGTCTCTACTGGTAACATAATAACGTCAGATTTGTATGGAATAAAAGAAATCGACAGATCACTTATGTTCTTTTAATCCAAGGCATTATAATTCGAATCATAAAATAACTTTATTTATATAAAATTTTCAACCTTTTTAGATTTTTTGTAGAGGGGATAAGAATTCTAGTAAAGAGCGGGTTTTGAAATATTTTGAATTGATCTATGAATGCTTTCTTTTACTCTATGAAATTGTAGACCTAGATAGCATAAAACTATAATTTTTATTTACTATATTCCTAATAAACTACATGGTCGTCTCTATCATAATCTTGTTTTAGACAAATAGCAAATCCGACATGACCACAATCATCAGTATTACAGGTTATACACCAAGGCATGCCGTCTCTATAAGCAACTATAACATCTCTTGGAATACTTTTGTCAAACAATATGACATATTTATTATCAAAGTAGTCTTTTACCGCTACCAAAGTGTCTCCAGAATTCGTATCTTTCGATATCAACCATTTCATAAACTCTATAGTACCTAAATCGAGGGTCGACAATTCAGAATTATTCTCAGATGTTTTGGACCTTCCAGACAAGTATTTTTTATCTTTCCTTTCCAATATGTGTAGGGGCAAAAAAGGTATTAAGGATATCTATCTTCTGTCTTAGTTAATTTATAACTTACCTTCTTACTTTAAAGCGATAGCATCCTAAAATGCTAAGATTTCTTTTTAACATGCTAAGATTTTACTATAAACAATATTTTCCCGTTAATCTCTGATCAATTAATGCGCCAGTGATTAGACTACGATACTTACAATTGCCGTGTATAAAATAGCATTAATGAAATTTATGATATAAATTTCTCATCAGGGAGGAGGCTTACTTGAGGTATCACCTGTGTTGGAGGGCGGCTGCTTATGTCGCTTTTCATCGTCTTTGTCTTGTGACTTTGCAAATTTCTCTGTAAACCTCCATCCATATTTGATTACGTACGGTGCAATGAAGGTTGTTATGATCGTCATTGTGCCAATCATTGGAAGAATAATCGGAGTCGCTGCTCCCACATCGATTCCCCCTTTTGCTACTACAAGCGCTATCTCACCACCAGAAGAAGAACATCCCAAGGCGGTTCTCGCTGAAGTAAGATTGTTTAGCTTCTGAATTCTAGATGAAACATATACGGTCAAAAATTTGGCACCTATCGAGACGCCTATCAATATCAATGCTGGTACTATAAACTGAGGGATTAGTGAGAAATCCATTAATGCGCCAACAGATACAAAAAACAATGCAGCAAAAATATCTTTTACTGGATTAGCTAAAACACTTGTTACCGAGTGCGATCTAGATTCTGCAACAAGAACACCTGCAAAAAAGGCACCAGCGGCTACAGAAATTCCCAATTGAAATGATACAAAGGCTAATGCAAAAGCCACCCCTACTGCTGCGACTATTAGTACATCGTGCTGATTGGTTCTTGCAACTACGTCCATCAATCTCGGAATAATTTTAGAACCTATTACTAGTACTGCTGCAATGAAACCTATGGTTATCCCTACGGAAATTATGATTTCATTAATAGAAAATTCTCCACTCGCACCTGCGGATTGAAATATTGCTAATAGTGAAATTATAATGATATCTTCAATGATTGTTGTCCCTAAAATTAAAGTAGCAGACTCGTCTTTCATCATTCTGAGCTCTCCAAGAACTCTCATTATGATAACAGTGCTTGTTACTGATATGGCAAGTGCGATAAATAAACTATCGTAAAATCCTAATCCCAATGATTGTGCAACAACAAAACCTATGGCTAGTGTTCCAAACGCTTCGCTTGAGGCTATAACAATTGCTTTTCTTCCAACCTCTTTTAGTTTTTGGATTGGAAATTCCATTCCAACTGTAAAAAGCAATAGTATTACACCCATCTCAGCAAATAGATTGAGTACATCTAAGTTATGGATTAGGCTAAAGGGTGGGCTATACGGACCGATTATAATACCCGCTACTATGAATCCTATGACCACGGGTTGTTTTAACCTGTAAAAAACCAGAGTCATTACAGAGGCAATAATCATTATAACGGCAAAATCTTGCAATATTTGTCCGATTGGTGCTTCCACGATAAGAATAGTATATCACGCTATTTATAGAGTTTAAAAGAAAGAGGGTGATCTATATTGAATTGTTATGATTTTCGGTAAATATTAGATTCGTGGATTTGGTTCAATGCCTTTTCGATCGACTTTTTAACTTCAATTAATAATTCTTTTAGTATCTTCTTGTCGAATTCATTTTTCTTAACCAACTCTAATTCACTATTATAGTATTTCATCCGTGAATATGCTCTTTGAATTGTTTGGAATAGTTGAAAGTCCAAAAGAGAGTGTTTACCGGCAATTATAACTGCGTCCCACATGTCGGTAAGAAATGGTTTATAATTTTCATCATGTAAGGATTCGTCTACAAATTTATCCCTGTGTTTTAGATCATCTTCTATAAATTTGAAAATGTTTATTAGATATTTTTCATCCTGCTTTTTCCTGGATCGCTGAAAAGCCCAGTGCTCAATATATATAGAAAACCATATTATTCCTGCCAATAGAACCATTTCTATTGTTAAAGAATCCCATTGAATAGTCATGATACTTTACTTCTGGCATTTCTTCAATTTCCAGATTTAAATATTCTAAGGTGTTCCTAAAATAACAGATAAAGGTATAAACCCATCACTTAAATTTTCCTAATTTACATTGTGTAAGAAAAAAAATCGGTATCTCTTCCTTATCCTAATCATGCCAAATGTTATGGTTCTTTATAGTTCTTATCAATCTTGTTTGTATTTCCTTCTCTTTCCCTAATCTCCCTCTCGATTGTTTTTTTGCCTAAAATTTGCATTTTCATAAACATAGATATAGTGAGTCAGTCAGTAGCGAAATGATGAATTTTCTTAATTTCGATATTTTGACCCTTCTTATGATTTTTGTATTTCGAAGAATCTTTTTAAGTTGGGTTTTCGTCCATTCATGATATTCAATTTAATCACAGACAATGATGTAAAGGGATTCTCATCATCCTAATGGTTTATGTAATCGAGATAACGATTGCAATAACAACAGCATTCTTTTTAATGGTCTGCTGTAATTATAATGATGATTCAAGATTCTGTTGGTGCAACAGCATTCAATTTTGGGCTAGTCGTAATTGACATGCAAAACGGCTTTGTAAGCAAAGATGGGTCCTATGACCATCTTGGAATGAACATTAAAGAATATCAGAGGATCATTCCAAAAATAAAGGAGCTTATTACATTTTGCAGGGCCAAGAATATACCGATTTTTTATACCGAGGCTGTTAGAGAGGCAAGTGGTGTCGACCTATTAACTAGGTTTCACAGACTTTTACCCTTAGCAAGGGAAGAACGGCTTAAAGTTCCTATCACTGTAAGAGGCACGTGGGACGCTCAAACAATAGATGAGATTAAACCCGTGGACAATGATCTAATAGTTATTAAGAGAAGAGATGGCGCTTTTCAAGATACTGAACTGAGGGTTTGGCTTCAAAGTGAGGGAATTAATACGTTAGTATTCTGTGGAATCGATACCTCTATTTGTGTAGAAACATCATTACGTGAAGCGTTTAACATTGGGTATGATGTAATTTTGGTGTCTGATTGTACTGCTTCGGGAAACAAAAGACATTACGAAACAACATTAGAAAGAGTTAGGGATTATTATGGCCTGGTACTCGATACAGAACGTTTCTATAAATTAATAAATTCACTTGAAGACCTGAAATTAGGCAAAATGGATGGCAATGAACTCGATAGGAGATATGAGAAGTTTCTAAACGAATTTCGATTGATAGATGTCAGGAAAAAATAATCTTTGAGTTCCACCAGATTACAGGCCTTTTTTTTAGCTATCTAGATTTATTTAAAAACAGTGACATTTAGTTAAAAGATGAGAATCCTGCCCATAAATACTAAATTTCAATAGATACATATATCTACATTATTAACATCAATCTACCAACAAATCCATTTTCAATCTAATCTAAAATCTAATAAATATTCGTTAGAAGTTTACTAATTTTGTTTTGTCAATAAATTGGATTCAGACGTGTTTGATATTGTATAAAGTATTTGTTAAAGTGCACTTATTCTTTGCTAAAACCTTCTTTATGTATCCAGTAGTAAGAAACTTTGTCAGCACCTATCCAATAGGTCTCTGTCCCTGCATCAATTACGATCTCTTTTGAATTATCATCGAATGTTACATTGTGTTTATGCAGTTAAATACTTTCATTATCGTCTAGCCTATGCATTACTTCTCCATTTTGGTCCAAACAATTTTTTATATTTTCATAATTTGCCATAATTGATGTTGGTTAACATCTTTTATAAGGTTTAAAATCTCACTTCCGTAGTCAAGATACTTTAATCTAAGGTTATGTATTTTTCAGGGTCGATTTAGTGGATTTGCCATCTTGGTTCAATTTTTTCTTAGTGTTTTCATAGCCGAAGCCCAGGCGATTACCTCGTCTAACATGTTGTTAGCGGATTTCTCGTGAATCTTATGGGGTTTAAATGTTGAAAAGTTTTCAAAATCTGTAAAAAGAGATAATTGCACCTGAGCCCTTACTGTTGCAACCTTGACCTCTGCCATGACCAAACGCAGGTGTTCAACTGCACGGACACCTCCGGCGCTACCATAACTAACAAATCCGGCAACTTTATTGTTCCATTCTTTGAATAGAAAATCTATAGCATTTTTTAATGCTCCTGAAATTCCGTGGTTGTATTCTGGTGTTACAAATACATATGCATCGAAGGAGTCAATTTTCGTAGCCCAAACCTTGGTATGTTCCTTTGAATATTGACCCATAGAAGGTGGAATCGGTTCATCAAGTAAAGGAAGATTGTAATCTTTGATATCCACTAACTCGTATTCGGCGTCGTCTCTCTGCTTGGCCAGGTCATATATCCATTGGCTTACTGCTTCGCCATTGCGTCTGGGTCTAGTACTTCCAATAATGATGGCAATCTTTAGCCTTGGGTTATCATATAGCATTAACATAGTTATATCAATTATAGT
The DNA here is from genome assembly GCA_013114705.1 of Candidatus Nitrosocosmicus sp. Taxonomy (GTDB): domain Archaea; phylum Thermoproteota; class Nitrososphaeria; order Nitrososphaerales; family Nitrososphaeraceae; genus Nitrosocosmicus. Next base: position 9,545 of record QCWC01000003.1, read on the forward strand.
TTATAATCTTCTAATTCCTCAGTCAGGAGTTGAATTCTATTTCGTTTTACAAATGTTAGCAGGCATTCATATCATCAGTGAAAAAGGTTAACATGATAGTGATAAGAGTCGCCACGACGTTCTTAGAATACTTAGATTATACATCAGTAACAGGCCATCTCAAAAAAAATATCGCTTTATGCACTGTTTTCATGATTTTAGAATCTCTTCCCAATTCATTCTCTGAGTAGCAAAGCCATGGGTAAAAAGGATTTACTAGGTGTAGAACTCCAAGGTAAGTTCGAAAAACTTTTGATATTAAATACATCTAAGCCATAGTATATCTATGGATAATAATACTGCTTTCAACATTAATGGCGATGAAGCTTCTTTTATTGCCGATCCTTCTCTAAAGATCGACCACGTGCATCTGAAGGTATCGGATTTGAAAAATTCTATGCATTTTTATCAATCAATTCTGGGGTTTAATGTAATAGATAAGGATTCAAAAGAAGATACGGTGTATCTTGGATCGCAAACAGCACCCGATGATGACAAAAAAATTCCTCATTCAATATTGATTCTAACCCAAATAAATAATGGCACAAAAGTGATCTATCAACCAAATAACCTAAGAAAGGAGGCAGGACTTTATCATTTTGCGGTATTACTCCCTGAAAGGAAATATTTGGCAGTATTTCTACAGCATATTCAAAAGAATCTTGATCCTCAATTTTATGAAGGCATGGCAGATCACGCAGTATCCGAGTCTATATATCTTCATGATCCTGATAACAATGGGATTGAAGTCTATAGGGATAGAAATCCATCCGAATGGAAATGGTTAGATCAAAACAAGGTACATATGGTAACAGAACCACTCGATGTACAAGGCCTATTAAGTCAACATGGTAATGAAAAGTGGACTGGATTACCGTTACATACATCAATAGGTCATGTTCATTTACATGTATCAAATCTTACTAAAGCTAAAAAATTCTATCAGAGATCACTTGGTTTACACCATACTGCCACTTATCCTGGCGCTTACTTTTTTGCTGCAAATGGCTACCACCACCATATAGCTACAAATACTTGGATCGGAACAAACTTAGAACCAAATAGCGCAAATGATCTTCAAAAACCTGGTCTTGCTCATTATGCAATAAGACTACCTCCCGAAGAAAACACTATAAAACAATTAAAAAATCATTTAACTAAAAATGGGGCTGTTATTGATGAAAAAGGAACCGATGTCAATAAATACGATAATTCATCATTTTATGTTTACGATCAAGACGGAATAAAAATACAATTTCTATTCGGATAGGTGTTGGACTTTTGAAAATATTTTAAATTTTATCTGTCAGTTTATTTTACCAATGACTTGATGAATCTGAATCTTTGCTTAATTCAATATATGATCAGAAGGTCCGTTTAAAGAAGGATCTATATTGACAAAATTTGCTCTCAGATAACTCACTAGGAATAAGGGAATATCATCAATCTAAGGGTATTAGCAATGGGTGATAGGGACGGATCACACCTAGCCTAATATTTCATTAGACTAAATCATGCAGGATCGATAATATAAAATTGATCTATTTCCTTTAGAAGACTAGGATGTTGTCTGTTCTTACTTCTGATATTCTCTATAAGACATCTTGATGTCTAACAATTTTATCGTCCACATCAAGAATCTGTTTGTTATTTGTATTTGTTCTGTCCCTTTTGTGATGATATTAAACAATAGATAAAATTGTCAATAATTAGTTTATTATTATGCTTTTCTTATAGTTGTTCGTGTCTAATTCAAAACCTGAAAATACAAGAAAAGCCGATCATGATATCGATTCTATTTTTGTCAACAGGTGGTCACCAAGGTCGATGACTGGAGAAGTTCTAGATGATAATGTTTTGATGAGCTTATTTGAAGCAGCAAGGTGGGCCCCTTCTTCTTTTAATAATCAACCTTGGAGATTCATATATTCCAAAAGAAATAGCACCAAATGGCACGAATTTTTGAACCTCTTAAATGAGGGTAACAGAATTTGGGCTAAAGATGCTGGAGCCTTAGTAGTAATAATATCGAGGAAGAACTTTGAGTATAATGAAAAACCCTCAATAACTCATCAATTCGATACGGGTGCTGCTTGGGAAAACTTGGCTTTGGAAGCATCAATCAGAGGAATTGTCGCACATGGAATGCAGGGTTTTGATTATCAAAAGGCCAGAGAGAATTTGAAAATTCCAGAAAATTTTGATATCATGGCAATGATTGCGATTGGTAAAAGGGGGCCCATCGAAAAATTACCTCCAAAGTTACAACAGGTAGAGCATCCTAATGATAGAAAACCGTTAAGCGAGATTATTATGGAGGGGAGTTTTAGATAGATAAATAGTATCTAAAATACAAATCAAAAAGAATGGATAAGAAAGCCGTTTCGATAAAGTGCAGGAAAATTTTCACCTGATACACATCGAAACTCAATGGGAGAACAAGTTAGATTCTAACTATGTTGTTTTTTAATGTTATCCGTGCTATTATAGCAAAACTAACAATAGAATATTTCAAAATTAATATGTCCAGTAATAATTGTCCCTTTGTGAGGCCAGATCTGCAAAAATAGATCGGTAAATTATTTTTTGAAACCGTGTCTAACCTATACTTTTAAGATTAATATTTAACAATAGCTGGGAATTCTTCACCTGCATACATGATTATAATATATACTGAATATTAACAGGTGAAATGGTCAACACAGATTCATCCTTATCAGATTTAAATCTAGAATCCAGTATGAAAGCTAATCGAGCTGAGAGTGGTTCTGGGTGGTCAGAAATAGACGAATGGGGCCCCGAAAAAGTATTGCAGGTATACGATCCTGACACGGGTATGCAGGGGGTTTTGGTTATCGATAATACATCCACAGGTCCTGGTAAAGGAGGAATAAGGTTTGCAGAAAGTGTTAATCCTACAGAGATATTCAGGCTAGCAAGAACAATGACTTGGAAATGTGCCTCAGCAGGACTACCATTTGGTGGCGCAAAAGGAGGAATTATAGCGAATCCAAGTAATGTAAACAAAGTAGAATGGGTGAAATCCTTTGCTAAAATGATAAGCCCCTATTGTCCTTCACAATATATTGCTGCCACTGATGTAGGCACAACCGAATTGGACATGGCAGTATTTGCTCATGAGATAGGAGACATGCGTGCATGTACGGGCAAGCCACAGGAACTTGGAGGCATTCCTCACGAACTCGGAACAACTGGATATGGAGTCAGTGTTGCCCTCAGAACCACATTAGATTTTCTAAAAGATATAAAACGTAAAGGATTACCTGTATCATCCAAGCCTCTACTTAATCTCATAAACAGCTTTGATACAAAAAATAAAGATATCAGAGTAGTTATTCAAGGATTTGGTAACGTTGGTTCGTTTACTGCAAAGTTTCTAGATGATATTGGTATAAAAGTTATAGGCGTTAGTGATGTTTCGGGATTTGTATTTGAGGAAAAAGGTTTGAATATTCCTCAACTGATGAACGATATGAGAGACAAGTCTAAGTTAAGTGATCTTTCAGTATATAGCAAACAGGGCGATCAACAAGAGCACCATTATGAAATCTCGGACAAAGACGAAATTTTTAATGTTGATTCGGATATTTTTATTCCTGCGGCAATGACTGGTGTTATTAATGATGAGACTGCCCCCAAGTTATTGAAACATGATGTAAAGGTCATTGTGGAGGGAGCAAATATTCCTACCACTCCATCGGCCGATCAGCGTTTGGTAGATAATCATGTTCTGATCATCCCGGATTTTCTTGCAAATTCTGGTGGGGTAATAGGATCATTTGTCGAATATCAGGGTAGAACGGAAAAAGAAGCCTTTGACCTGATAGAATACAAAATTACAAATAATGTCAAGAAGGCACTTTATAATTCGCTCTTAATAGAAGATCCGGGTGGCGATACTTCACAGTTTGATGTAAGAAAGGTTGCGATGGAGACAGCAAAACAAATAGTGTATAGGGCAATGCTGTTGAGAAAGGGAGCAATTAGTGTTGCAAGAGAAGCTTATGCAAGAAAGGAGCGAGCAATTTACTAGGTTTTGAATAAATAACTAAATAAAATCGACAATAAGGGTTTATCCGCCTATTTATGATCTAATCATTTGATAAAATCTTAGGCGGGTCTCAGCGTCACAAAAGTCTTTTATCTGTAATCTATATCTAAGGTATTGTAATTAATCAAATTATAATGCCTGTATTTCACAAGCAATACTTAATTTATTTTAAGGATTTTCCAAGCTATTGTTATACTCAGTTATCTATTACGATTACGAGATTGCAGGTTCTAAAGCATTATAAACAATGGTTAAAGTTACGTTCTGCTGACTCGAGACCAAATTATAGCAAAAGAGATCATATCTGGACTTTTATCTAAGAAATTCTGTAATCATAGTATTATAATGAAATGATGCTTCGAAAAAAAAGATAAAGAACGTTGATTAGACATTATTGTCTGACTTGATCATGGATCGATAGTTATAGGATTCTGTTGCTTCTCAGTTAAGAGGCCTTTCCAGTACGTTGGCAGGTTCTGCACCCAACCATCGTAAACATTAGGAATTGCCAATACGCCCTGACCTCCTGTCCCTTCTAGATCTGTTATTTCATCATCTACTTTTGTATCGTTTGAAGCAACAAGTGAAAGCTTTCCCGCAATCGATGCATCCACTGGATTTCCATCACCGTTTGGGTCCCCATCTACTACTATAGCCTCATTTGAAAAAGTACTTGAAACATATGCGTAATATCCGCCACCTTTCTTGGCACCGAAATTAACTCCATGGCATCCGGGGTCACAGGGTAACTCTTTTACTATTTGATCTGTGTCAGTATCCAGTATTGTGATTGTTCCGCCGGTATTAGCTGTTACCATGTATTGACCATCCGGGCTGACAGGGGTCTGTATTGGAAGAAAACCTACTGGTCCAGTTGTATTACCCGTAATTGGATCATAATTTGCAAGTAGATTAATTTTCTTGATTAGCGTAGCATTAGCAGTATTTATGATACTCATAGTACTATCAAAAAAGTCGGCTACATATGATTTGCTACCATCTGGCATCATTCCGACAGCTACAGGAGAGACACCCGTCTTTACTTTTCCTACTATTTTGTCTTGCATCATATCATATATGGTTGTGGTTCCAGTAAGTGCATCTGGAGTTACCATGAACCTGTCATCCGAACTCATCCAATGGCCATGTGGATGAGTTGAAGGGGCAGCTGGGGATTGTAACAAGATGTAATTTGTGAGATTAAAGCCCGGATTAGATGATACCACCGTAACACCATCTTCACCGTTTAATGCTATATACAGTTCATCTGATTTCGTTCCAGTCATTACGTGTGAGGGATCGTCACCAACTTGTAAGTCCTTTACGAGGTGACCAGTTGTGCGGTCAAATATGGTTGTCCTGTTGTCAAACCACTGGGTTTGGTAGATGAGGTCTTGGTTCTTGTCTGTCCACATATTGTGGGGATTATTCATGTTGATTTCAGGAAGTGAAACCTTCTTACTTACACTCCATGTAGTACCATTAATTGCAGTAGCAGTTCCAGGTTTAGTCTTGCCAGCAGTTTTTTCAAATTGTGTATCAATCCAAATTTCTCCTACTGCAGGAACGGTCGGATTTGACAAAGGAGCCAAAGTAATGTTTTGTCCATATGTCTTTTCTAATACATCTTTGACATTAACGACAGTCCCATTTGTTACTCTGACATCTACATCAGGATATGAAACATGCCATGGTTGGGAGACATTTGTATAATCCTGCCAGTTTGATGGTGATGTTGCGATGAAGAATGTCTTTAACAACTTTAGGGCCAATTCACTATTTGTAGGAATTGTAGCTCCATTTACCAGAGTAAGCTCTTCGCCTAGGTCCAGTCCCTCTGTATCCGGATCATCAACTATGACCGCAGCTAGCATAAATGGATGGAGACTGCATGCAAATACATACAGACCTGGTTCCTCCAAGGCGACAATGGCTCCCCCTTTATACGCCATCATTTGGCTAAATGGCATGTGGCTAGCGTTCTTAGGATTTATTATGCTAGTTACAGTGTGAACTCCGTTTGTACTATCCATCATGAAATTAACTGTTCCTGATTTGTTAATTATTGCTAAAGATTCACTTCCAGTATTTGATATATCTCCCTTTAGATTCTTAAACCATTTTGCTGGCTCATCGCTAACAGAAAACGATGCGAAATTGTGATAGGGAGAAGCACCGGGGATACTATTTTGAACTCTTGTATCGTTACTCAACGTTGTATTTGCAGGAAGTATTCTAAATGTAGACATCATGCCTGCTTCCATATGAGAGAAGACATGACAATGATATTGCCAGTCTCCTGGTCCTACACCATCACCTGCATCTATGACAAATACATGGGTCTTACCCGGATGTATTTCTTTTACATCAATGATATTACTAGTACCCGGATCGACCCATCTATGAGCGTGAAGATGAAATGTATGAGAGTGACCATTGGGATTGGATGACGGGCCTATTCCAACAATGTGGAAGCGAATCTTTTGATTCTCTTCTGCCACTGGTACTGGGTTTGTCCACAGAGGAGTTTGAGTACCATTCTTAGCAATTTCCATTCCCCAAAAGGTGGACCCTACCATGAATAGTAACACTTCCTTATCCAATTCATCAGTAGATATAGAAGTGATATTTCCGTTTATTAGCGCCTCTATCATTTTGTCTTGTGGATTTACGATTACTACACCGTAAAGTCCTCTGTCACCTAATTCGTCATCTTGATATACGTATGTTCCGGGATTAGATGCAACAAAATCTTCTCGAGTAATATTCCCATCCAGATGGTTAATCGTCACATGAGCACTATCACCTTCGCTTATCACTATAGCAGGTCCAGGAATAGTGGCTATAGTGCTATAGTTATTTGTGATATTTAATTTAGTGCCATTAGATTGATTAACCATATGTTGAATCATCTTATATGCTGGCTCTCCATCTGGAAGTACCTGCTCTTGTATCACTATATCATGTACGTCTGAACTTGAATTTAGAAGCGGGTTTCTGTAAGCTGTATTTGACGAAACTTTCGATGATAATGTGTCAAATACCTTGCCGTCATTGTTATTTGTCTGAGTTATTGGAATAAATGATTCAGTTCCTTTTGCTACCCCTACAGATGTTATTGTCGAAGTAAAAATTAACGATGCTATAACTGCCGCAAAAAGAATATTTGTTTTCTTTATCCATCTATTATGATTATTATAATAGTTGTGTATCATTTCAAAATGCCTCCCTATTGATTGAATTCTCAGTTGCTTGTTCACCTACAGAATTGGTTACTACAAAATTCCCCTTCATACCCCCAAGAAGGTTAATTGTCGAATTGTCATAGTAGCTTGAATTTTTGTTTGCTTCAATAGTAAAAACATGGTTTGCAAGAGGGCCTATTACGTGAGATTTGATGACTTTATTTGTTCCCGGACTAAGCCATTCGATATTATCCATTGTGAAATTGTGAAACTCGTTTCCTATCGATTGAATGTTAAATCTAACGATGCTGTTACTGGGTGCAGTTAATGTCGGATTAGTTCCTAATTGTGTATGCTTTCCGCCCTTTGAATAATCTATTTCAGTTCCCCAAAACACATCGTCGTTAACATATAAAATATAGTCTTTGTAAATATCGCTTACATTTACTTGTTTTGGAACACCATTAATCAAAGCATTTACTTTTCCATCAGAGGGATTTATTATTATACTTGAAAAAAGCCCCACTGTTTCAAGGCCATCCATGCTCTTCCCTAAAACGTTTCTCCCGATGGTGTGATCATGAAAAGGCCATGAACCAGCCGTTCCATTTGCAGCATCCCATTCGAAAGTAAATGGTTTTGTGGGAGAAGCGGCCTGATCAGAAACCTTGTTTAATTCCTTTAATGTCCCATCGCTAGTTATTTTATAATGAGCACCATGGGTATGAACACCTGGAAAACCCCATCCCATTTCATTAACTAAAGTTATGATTACCTCATCACCCTCATTTACTATGATGGTAGGTCCAGGAATAGTGGTCTCGTTTGTATAGTTTGAAGTGATATCGATAGTTTCATTACTGGCAACATCTCGAACTAAATAACTGTTAAGATTATAGGCAATTCTATCGTCGCTTAGTTCATCCACGCCGATCTCAATTTCATGGGATCTCACATGATGGTTTTCTTGTTCTATTTTTGGATTAGATTGAGCAAATACATTAGCAGCACTATTTGTCGGTATGGAATTTGCAACAATCAAACCAACCGCAAGTGCTGTTACTATACTTTTCAATTTAATTAGATTGTATACATACAATAACCTGATCGAATAAATAATAAAACGGTGTTATATAATAGATCGGTATCGGATGCAAACCTCCGTAATTACTAGCAAACATTTGTGCACACAAACAAAAAAATTTAGATCATTGCTGTATTCCTGTTCTGCTTTAATATTATAGGTGATGGTGGCACTGGATCAAAATAATCAATAATGGATTGTTTAAGTATGTCCTTATGATATACTTCAAGATAGTTATTGGAACCTACGACTGACAATTACTAAATAGCCCTTTGAAATATTATTGTTATTTTAATAAATACCATGTAACACAAGTGATTGCAATTGCTTAATACGCAATCCTTAGTTTAGAAACCTTATTATAGGAATAATCCTAACTAATTATACCTGCCTGTTTAGCAGCTTGAGCAAAACCGTTTACATACTCATACCAAAACACAAGTGATTGCAAATACGATGGTTTGCCAAATTAAGCCAACAGAACGAAGATTCATGCATGGGTGATGGGATATAATTCAATAACTCCTAGTACTTTCAACAAATCAAAGATATTCTATTGTATTCCATCACTCATTTATTTTGACGACAATTTCTAACAGGGATACACCTTTCCTATAGAAAATAAAATACTAAGGGGAAACAACATAACTGTTATTCTTGAAGAAAACAGAAATTGTGTCCCTAGTTATGCAGCTTCTGACATAATTTATTTTGATGATTGCATACGTTTGCAACACAAACGTCATGTTTATCTTATTTAATAATCAAAAGTTCCTATGCCAATAGATCCAGACTTTCCAAAAAACCACCAACCTATGGGTAGACATCAGCATACGGATAAGGAACATTATCACTTCGTATGGGGACCGGGAAGACCTGATGCGGAATCCGCCACTAATAGAGAGGTACAGGATGCGTACAAAGCTAGAGGAGAGGAGTATGTTCCTCTGGGTATTCATGGAACCATGGTAGCAGTCGACTGGGACTCATGTGTAGCAGATGGAGCATGTATTGAAGCATGTCCTGTACAAGTATTTCAATGGTACAGAACAGAAAATGATATTCCTGGTATTGAAATGATGAATGCTACTAGTGAGGGCAACGGGGAAAACCAAGACAGAGAAGGCAGAAAGGATTATACGGACAAATCCGATCCGATCAGAGAACATGATTGTATCTGGTGTATGGCTTGTGTATCTGTCTGTCCCCCTCAGGCTATTAAAGTGGATCAATCTAATTTGGAATTCCATGAAAGAGAATCTGGAACATTTAATGAGGCCCTATCCAAAGGAAGTGCACCTCCTCCACATAGTCATTAAATGCTCGAGATACTTTTCCTACAGATGAGGTTATGAATAATGATTATAGTAATAGCTAAATTTCCAACAGTATATTATGGCCGAGAAGAGGAATTTAAAAAATGGTTCGAGTGGTCAAATAATCTCTTAAAGGAAACGCCTGGGTTGATTTCAAGAAAACTTGCAAAAGACAGAAATCAAAACTACATTGCAATAGTCGAATTTGATTCTTTTGATTCTTTTAAAACTATGCATTCAAGCAACAAACATAAAATAATTCATGAGAGAACCTCCTCGCTATTTAGTGGAATACCCAAACCAGAATTCTTCGAGATAATAAACACAATATCTGGATTGTAAATCGATTTTTTGAGCAAAAAAATAAAGTCTTGTCAATCATCATAAAAAGATTAAGAGGAAGAATGGCGATTCTAATTACCTTATCTGCTTGGCTTTCCTTCCAAGTTCAATTACTAATATCAGAGTTTAAAATATGTTAACCCGTGTCTATAATCAATCGTAAATACTATTCAATTATTTCATCCAGTTCTGTTCTTCTAAATAATTTATTAATCTGAGCATTTCCTTTATCCTGATTTCTCCACCCACTTGATTTTTACATGCTTCATAGTGCTTTAGTAGGCCTTTGTCTTCTTCTTCAGACAGCAAATTGCCCGATTCTATCAAATCAAAGAATTTGTCCTCTTTCCCGGTATGATCATCAATGAAGACCGCATATGATTTTAGGAATCTTGCCACCGGTTCGTTTAGTTTGCTCTCATTATATGGTAACACTTTGTTGTCCTCTTTCCCGCGATTTTCTTTTAATACATTTATTTCTCTTCTCAACATTTTTGCTATCCTTCTTCCTAACTCATGTTCGATCAAGAACTTACGAACATCTTCCGCAAGACCGTCTTTTACTTTTGTTTCTGGAAAGTATGCTGTTTCTTCTTTACCGTGATGAAAGTTATCCACAAACTCTTCTATAATTACAGATATGATTTCAACATGTTCCAAGGGAACTTTTTTATTTGCATATAAATTCTCCGAACATTTCTGCGCAATATTTCTTACTCTTCTTATTGTTATATGATCGTTTTTCAGATTTTTGGTAGAACTCAAATGACTTTGTTAATTGAATTATGGTTTTTATCTTTTATTTTTCTAGATCTGGCTGAACTGATTCACTTTTCTGTGAAAAAATTGCAAAGGAAGCAATTTTATCTTGATATATTTAATTATTTCAAAGAAAAGTATTATATGGTTAAGTAGAATATTAAATTAAATTTATTGATGAAATTTTTCAAAGCAATATTATTCACAGCTATAGTGTTAACCACGCTTATATCTATAGGATATATTTCCAGTACTGTAATTGCCTCTCAATCTAATCTTTCTGGTCTTAAAAGCGCTTTTGGACCCGTTATTGGATTGAGTGTAAATGACACCGGAAATGTAGATTGGCTAATGTCTGGGACTTGGAGATCATTATTAACTGGAGATCCAACTGGCGATCTTATTTTATCGAACCAGTCTTCAGGAGCGTTTACTGCTGCAATCGAGATGATAAAACCCGACGGTACTGCTAGACATACTCATGCTCTAACAGATTTTGTTGTAACCGACAGAACACAAAATGCTGATAATAATTCTACTATTATTAATGGTACTTCTACTATAAGCTTGCTAGAGGGTCCTGCAGTTGCTATTCCTACCACAATTGAAAGATCAAATAACTGGAATGTTTTTATAATAATGATCGATCCCGAAAGCGTTGATTATCATTTTGGCAAATCGCCATACATATATGGCATCAGTGCCAATCCTGAATTTATGAAAGGTCTCCATTCTCCACGATAGAATTGGTCAATCCTAAGTAAAAAAATATTCATCTTTTAATTTTTCTTAATAATGTATTTTGAACCTGTTTCAAGAAGTACTAAGTGCACTTGTCATGCATCTAATATTGCCTCATCTTATCTACTTGTGGTTAGAAAAATCTATCATTCGGACCTTGATTAGTAATATTATTGGAATTAATTCTACCTGAAGAGATATAATGTATTTCTAATGCTTTTTCTATCATCCTCATTTGCAATATTATTGATGGGTCATTATGGATAGTTTCACAACATATTGAGAAGGTGGTCCACAACCTGGGGGACTAACGGTTCCTGAATAAGTATTTACTTGACTGTTTTCTCCATTAAAGGCAGTTATATTTCTCAAGGATTCAGAAGATAATTCAAACATGTCTATGAATACAACGCCGTTACATCCTCTCGGAATCAACGCAGGTGATATTGAGCTAATAATATTTGTACCTTGGACTAAATTTGTAACATTATAAGACGGTTCCATTAGTTGAATTAGCGTATCTCTAAGACTGATTAATGTATAGGATGCTGTGCCATCTTCCTTGTCTAATCCTAGTATGTATACTTTGAGAGTATCATTTTCATTATTAATTGAAAACGGACCAATTCTTAGATCTGTAGTTATGTTAGAACCATATCCTCGAGTTCCCAAATATTTAGTTGCAGCTAAAGGTGTTTCATCGTTCTTTTGTCCGCTTACGCCTACATACAAAAGATCCGACACAGGGGATCGAGGTATATTAATAAATACATTTTCCATTGAAACATAAATCGTTAGAGGACCGTGAACAGCGGGATCGTATTTGGTTAACATATTGATGGGATAAACATTATCCGATCCTGTTGCCTGCAGAATCTGATTCAGGGTTATATTGTTCTTCGATTTGTCGATAAAAAGTTCGAAATTGACAATTCCGCTCTTCATGTTGTTCGACAAAGGAGAATCGATCCATTTTCCAGTTATTCTGCTAAAGTTATCCTCTAACATTCCACTAAAAATATTTTTTATTGTGCCTGATGTATTATCTGGGGCTGTAGTACCAAAAATCCAAACAGTGTTGTTTATTTGTATGATATTATAAAGAGCCTGTTTGTCTGAAATGTAAATACCACTAATATCGACACTATTGTTAATTGGCGATTGTGCATTTGCATATTCTACAACAGTGATAAAGGAAATTGAAAGAAAAACAATGATAGGACAATAGATAATAACTTTCCTCATATTTTTTAACATATGTTAGAATATTACAAGTATGATTTAAATTTAAATCTAAATCATGATAATAAATATAGCTAAAAGTCAAATCTTAAGACAGATCCAGGATCTTGTTTGTTGTTTATTTTTTTTTAAGATAAAGGATGTTTCTCTATAATGTATGTCGCTCTTAATTCCCTAGATATTTGAAGATTAAAATCGGCTTTTTAGTCTGATGAGATACATTATGAGCAACCATCCATATAATGACTTTTTTGATTTTTCCGGTTCCCCTTCTTTCAATAATCAAAACATTGCCATCCTGTTTTTTTACATATTCCATTATTATGTGTAAAACATCAATTTCATTTTACTAATGCTGGTTCATGCTTTACTTTTAATTTTCTTGATTTCGAGTCGACTCAAATTTTCTCTTATTCTTTTTCCAATTAATTCATTACCGAGTCGACAACACTTTGCTGTAGAACATAGACAGCTGGAGAGATTTCTAATACATTTAGAAATAACAGTCAATTTTGATCCTAATTTGAAGGTTAAAAATAGTCCATGTTTTAATCTAAATGGAGTTATCAGATCCATCTATCGAAACTAGAATTTTAGTGTAAATCATCTAGAGGATGACTACAATCAACAAATTGATATTTGAAACATTTAATCGGCATAACTGAATTCGGATCAGATGATGAATGCTTCATATCAATTTAAATTTTGATTTGTAAACTTGACAATTTGTCTATTCTCGTCACTTTACGTCACTTTGAAGTAAAAAATGTTTGAAATCACGATATATTTATTTTGAGGCTACAAACCTTATCGTGTTCCTTTGCTATTTAATACAATGACATGTGAAAAAGACTATATTGTTTTCAAAATACTTGATTCTTTAGACAGCGAAAGCAAGGACTTGATAAAGGAAAATACGAAATGTGAACTCTTTATGAGATATATTGTAAAAGTGGTTACTGATGTGTCGATGGATAACAGAAGGGTCAAATACTGTTTATACATTTGCTAACAAATATTAAATTCTTTCAGTAGTGCATTGATTAAGATATCTCATATGTTATACACAGAAGTTAAATTAAATTTCCTTTTTTTACTGGTCTTAAAATCATTCAATACTAAATATTGAACACTTCTAGAACCTTATAAGATAGAGCGAGCCCAAAATATAGTAATACCATTTAATTTATGCTATTATCAAATTTGATTATAATATATGCTACAATGACAATGCGTTTATAAATATTGATCAAATTTTTATTAGCTATTTAAGGTTTGAAGACTAACTAATTCCTATGAGTAGCGGGAACAATGATTATTATGATGATTGGTTTAGAAGATTTTTTAACAGAAGCAATAGATTTGGATATGGTGGATTTAGTGATAGCGATTTTTTTGATATGAATCCCTTCAGGGATTTTGAGGATATACGTTCACAGATGCAAAAAATGTTTGACCAGTTTGACGATTCTAATAGTGATACATCTTCGAAAGAGTTAGTAAAGGAATATCAAACACCTGATGGTTCTAAAGTCCGACAGGTAGGTCCAATAGTATATGGTTATTCGATGACCATAGGGCCTGATGGTAAACCAAGGATACAAGAATTTGGAAATGTGAGGCCTTCCGAAAGGGGATTTGAAATAAATAGCAGAACCAGACCGCGTTTGTCTAATGAGAGAGAACCATTAGTTGATATCGACACTACGGGAAACCAAATTACAGTCGTTTTGGAAATGCCAGGCGTAAAGAAAGAGGATATAAAAATAAATGCTACCGAGGATTCGGTTGAAGTAAAGTCTACAGATCCTAAAAGAAGATATCATAAGAACATGAAATTACCTAACAGTATCGATATTGAGAGTGTCAAAACTAAATTCAATAATGGGATTCTCGAAATAACGTTTAACAAAAAGAAAGAAGCCATCTCAAAGGGAAAAGAGATAAAGATAGATTAGTATATCCCATGTTTTTGGTAAATAATGGCGAACGTGATATTTCGTATGCCAGTCCTGTTACAATTATTATTAAGGTAAATGTTATTGCGTTAACACCCTCTGCATCTATTAGCGCCTCTGCCATACTAGGGTCTCCAACAAATGTTCGAAAGATTCCTTGCGGTACACCAACTTTATCAATGTTTTTTCAATTTCTATACCCCAATGCATTGTAGAACTTGCTGGTTTTAAGACAACAGTATTTCCAACCATTAACAAGGGGACCGCAAATCTCAATACCAGCCAGTAAGGAAAATTCCATGGCATTAAACTTCCTATCACACCAAGTGGTTCAAATGTTATTGTGCTCTTTCTAGCATCTGTATTGATTACTTCCCCATTTGTAAACATTTTTCCATTATCTGCAAAATATTTTATCGCCCAAGCACATTTTTCTACCTCTGACTTGGACTCTTTAATCGCTTTTCCCATTTCGAGTGTGGCAGTCTTGGCTAGGTTTCTTTATTTTCTCTAAATTCTTTAGCAAAAGCATAGGAAATATGCATGTTTATCTGGATCTTTTTTCCACTCTAAAAAATACAGTTCTTGATTTTTTACCAAGTCGTTTGATTGATCTTTGTTAATTGATTCATATTCGTTTAGAATTTCTTCTTTAGCTGGATTGCCTGTCTTTATTTTATGATTATTATCCTCTGTTGACAATGAATAAATTATGCCACCATACCTTATTGACTTACCCCATGTAATTATTGACCTGGTATAATTTAGGAAAATGAAGCACGAAAACATCCATTAAATTATCATATCGAGATACCTTTAATATCCACAGTTAATTGGCTAAGTTGAAAACTTTATGCTAGAAATATTATTAGTGGGGGAATAATATTATTTGGAACTTTGAATAACTTAAATTTAATGCAATTTATGAAATATAACAAAGTCATTGTTAAACCAGGTAAACGAGATGATGTTACCGAGGCCATTTTAGAGTTTTTCAAAGTGGTTCAAACGAAAGATACCAAAATGAAAGGATTTATTGTAATGAACAGCTTAGAAGACCATTCTGAATGCATAGTCCTAACCTTTTGGGAAACTAAAAAAGATATGGATGAGTTCTATCAGAAAGATAATCGACTTTTATCAGATTTGGTAGAAAAACTCAAACCCTCTTTTGAAATAATGCCCGAAAGAAAAAGTTATCAAGTATCAGATTTTAAAATTTAGTCATTAACAAACCTGAAAATATCTTTGAATGGGTGAAATATATATTCACATATTATTGACATGATAAGTAGCAATTAGACACTAAGCAAAGTAATGAAATTGACGATTCTGGTTTACCCAGGTTAGCAGATATTTATACTATAAGTAGAAAATATTACTATGACAAGTATAAGTAGCGATAAAGGGATTCTTGGGATACACCATATCACAGCTATAGCAGGAAACCCCCAAAAAAATATTGACTTTTATACTAGTTTTTTAGGGTTACGCCTAGTAAAGCTAACGGTTAATTTTGATGATCCAACAACGTATCATTTCTATTACGGAGATGATATCGGAAGGCCAGGTACAATTCTGACTTTTTTTCCATGGCACACCATGCCAAAAGGATTTAGAGGAACTGGTCAAGTGATTACTACATCCTTTTTAATCCCCGAAAACTCTGTAGACTATTGGATTAACAGACTAAAAAGCCGAGGGATTAGTTATACCGGTCCAATAAAAAGATTCGCTGATGAAAACGATGACGGGGATGAACAAGTAATTACGCTTTATGATCCAGATGGTCTGGAAATAGAACTTGTTGCACACAAGTTTGCTGAAGAAAGAAACAAACATGTTTGGAAAAATGGTCCTGTTCCTCTAGAATATGCCACTAGAGGATTTTATTCAGCGACCCTATCCTTAGAAGGATATGAGCGTACGGCTGATCTCTTAACTGAAAACATGGGTTTTTCAAATACAAAGAGAGAGGGAAACAGGTTCCGATTTGAAATCAAAGACAAAGAAAAAAGAATTGATAATTTCTACGGTAACAAGGAAAAAAGAGAACTTGATCTTTTAGATTCTGTGTCTACTGTGGATCTCGTATGTCTGCCCGATACTCGTCAAGGCTCTATGGGAGTAGGCAGTGTTCATCATATTGCATGGCGCACCCCCACTGACGAAAGCCAATTAGATATACATAAAAGAATAGTCAGTTCGGGTCTTGATGCTACCCCTGTAATTGATAGAAGATATTTTCATTCGGTGTATTTTAGAGAACCCGGAGGTATTTTATTTGAAATAGCAACTGATCCTCCTGGTTTTATGGTAGACCAAAAAGAGGAGGATTTGGGACAAAAGCTCTTGCTACCTCAATGGTTAGAGCCTGACCGCAATTATCTTGAGAAAGTGCTTCCTAAGATTAGCACACCGTCACTTGATAAATTCATTAATTCTTCTTCATCATCTTCGTCTTTTAATCAAACTAGTAATATTTAGGTAGTGGGAGAAAATGAAGGACCTAGATTTTAAACACCGTTTTATCCCCTCCTCGTCACAGCAGGAGTATATTGCGGATAATTCTAATCGTGCTTATACCCAAAAAGACAATCAATCAAATTCATTAACTTTATTGTTGCTTCATGGCACAGGTGGAAATGAAGATGATTTGATACAAGTTGGTCAAATGATATCTTCCACTGCATCATTGTTAAGCCCCAGAGGAAAAGTCTTGGAAAATGGAATGCCTAGATTTTTTAGACGACTTTCGGAAGGCGTATTTGATTTAGATGACCTTGAACTCAGGACCAAAGAACTATCAGATTTTGTTAAAGATGCATCAAATATTTACCGTTTTGATATAAACAAAATAGTAGCAGTAGGTTTTTCTAATGGTGCAAATATAGCAACAAGTCTTCTTCTCTCGTATCCAGAAACACTAAGGGGTGCAATCTTATTTAGGGCAATGGTTCCTTTTATACCAGATTCTCCACCCAATCTATGCGACAAGCAAGTTCTTTTATCTGCAGGGATGTTCGATCCTATAGTATCAGAAAGTCAAACACAAAACCTTTTTGATCTACTCGAAAAAAGTGGAGCAAATGTGACTTTGAAATGGCAGCAATCAGGTCATAATCTTACGGAGTCAGATATCCTGTATTCAAAGGAATGGTTAGCTCGAAACTTTAAATAATTATTACTGACGTTCCAGTTTCTTCGATCCCACTTTGCAGTCGTTGCTGCCGCTATGTATATGATTTGAAGAACGTTAATAAATAGGGAATCAGGCGTATTTGACTTTTGGACCGCCTCGTATGGTAAAATAAAATCGTGCAAATTCGAATAATAAAACACCACTTCTGGTAGGATCACGAAATTCTTAAACAAGTCATCAGGTTCGGGATAAGCATAATTCTTTACTATAATCTTTCTGTATGTACGATGGTATTGAGCCTACCCATACCTATCTAAAAGGTCAGTACGTGAATCAATTCTGATCTTTTGAAGAATGATCCAATTTTATATTTTGCTCTTGTAAATCCATGTTCTAACCGATGTCTAATCTTATCACTACCTCTGTGTCTTGTTATCGGCAATTTTTATACTCTCCTAGTTTACTATGATTGATATGTATCCACATATTTAAGAGGTTTAGAATGTAGATGTTGATTAGGCATCGTTTTGATCTATCTACTGTGTAGTTGAGTTACCTCCTACATACTTGAATGCTATAAGAGCTCCTGGGCTCCATAGAGTTGTTGTCGCGGTAATTGGACCTTCTTTCATAACTTGTACTGGACCTGCCATATCTGTGATTCTATAGACAGTGTTCCCATCAGGACTAAATGCAATATCTCGATAACGATTCTCTGAGCGGAAAAGTTCCTCAGGTTGACCTGATACTGCCGTACCGTTATCGTCGAGCGCTATTTTGAATATCTTGCCGGCCTTAAGAGTTGTCATAAATAAGTTATTTTCCCACCCTGGAATGACATCCGATGTGTAAAGGCGCAAGCTTGAGGGTGCAACGGTTGGGTAGCATGTAGATATCAACTCACCACATGTCTTGGCTGCCTCTGTGAAGTTAAAGTCTTTATCTACCGTGTAGAATGTTTGGATTGGTGGGACGAAATTTGTTGCGTTAAATTCGGTCTCGTTTTGTACAGTCACGCCAGCAGGTGCAGGTGCAACGTCATTAAATGTCAACTCATTACAGTTCTCTGCAGCAGACCAGTTATAGTACTGGTATGCCTTGTCGTCAATAAAGCCAGAAACATAGGGCCATCCATAGTTACCACCAGCTACAAGGCGGTTAACTTCGTCATCAGAATTATCCCCATGCTCGGCAACATATACATCACCTGTGGGACCTACTGCTATACCTTGGGCATTACGGTGACCATATGTGTAGATGTGACTTTGGACTCTAATGACGGGGTTATCTTCAGGAATTGAGCCATCTGGATTCACTCGAAGTACCTTGCCTTCATACATGCTCCAATTCTTTGCTGCTACCTCTTCAGTGGTCGGAAGGTGTTGTGCCATATTATTCAAACATACTAAAGCCAACTGGTTTTTGCCTTGATCACCTATAGTGCAGTATAGCATACCATCGGTCCAAATGTCATGCGTCCAGAGTTATGATCACCGCTTCCTGAAAGACCACTAATTAGATCTTGTGGCTCACTAATATTATGAGTAGTTGGGTCGTATGTGAAACGTGTAATTTTGGTCTTGAGTTCAGGCGTTCCTTCTACTTCAGTTCCATTACTTCTGTCTGGTTCTTCCTCATAGGTATAGGCAACGTAAATATGATGTGTGTTATTAAAGTCAGGATCAAATGCCATTCCCAAAACGCCATCCTGACCCTGAGACTGATTAACGTTAGGGATGGGCATTGTACTTAGTTTTGTACCATTGGTTGGATCAATTCGTACGATATCCTTTCCTACCCGCTCTGTAATCCAGAGTGTATCGTCAGGACCAAACAGAAGATTTAAAGGTGCACTAAGATTTCGTGCTAATACATTTACCAAGAAACTTTTAAATTATTATATTGGTTATCCTTTACCCAATCCATATTCTTTTGCTTATGTTTGAATCACTTGATAGATACCCACTATCAAACAACGACCCTAAATCCTGTTTTTTGCAAAAACCTTTTGTTAACAATGTCAATATACAATCAGATTTTTCGATGTCCTATACTATGGTGTTAATATAAAACCTGGTACTACTATAGTCCGCTAATCTTTTATTAGTAATTATTTCTTTTTGTTTACTACATTATCGTCTTCATTACTATCTTTTGAATCTGGCTTACTGTTTGCAGTATACACAAGAATATGGAATAGATGTAGAGCAACCCCTTTGTCCATGTTGATCTTAATTTGTCTAAGGGATTCAATTAAGTATGAAAACTGTATGCTTAATGAGTTAAGAAGTCGCAATGACGTTATGGTCAATTCATTTATCATTTTAAACTGAGAGTTTAATTGATCAGTCTCTACCTTGAGTTTATCACGATATGATCTTTGTTTGTTAACTTCAAAATTGATACTTCCCATCCTTCTTAGTTCATTTATTAGTGCTTTCCAGTAGTATGTTCTTTTTATGGTTTCATTACCTTTATGATTGATGTTTATCTTATTTTGATTCTGAAAATTAGGATCAAAGATAATACTCCCTTCTATAAAAGATGATACAATACTGTTCATTTCAATAATATCATTATTGGTAACTCCATGTAAATAGA
>QCWC01000144.1 GCA_013114705.1 Candidatus Nitrosocosmicus sp.
GAACTTAAATACCTGTGAATTACTGTTCCTATGATCAGACAGACCAAGTCTTGTACCAATTAGGACTCCAGCCACAACAGACTTATCTAGGACGTATTTAGTAGCTATATTGGCCATACTTACATGATGTTTTTGCGCAATCTCACGTAGTGTAGACAACATTTCCTGGAACAAAGTCCAATCGCCCCACTTATCAATCATTTTTTTATATTTTCGCAAGCTAAGCGTATCTAACTCATAAATAGATGGCTCGTGTTCTCTTCCAAGAAATCTCTCTGTTAAAAGTCCCCCACAAAGGGTTCCATATGCAAGAATTTTAATATCATGATCCTCACAAAATGGGACCATTTTTGCCTCGGGCCTACGATCTATAATAGAATATTGAATTTGATTAGACAAGATTTGTAGACCCGCATCATCCATCACTTGTAGGCGTTCGGTATCAAAATTTGTTAGACCAACATGTTTAATCTTTCCTTCATCTCGTAGGTCGGATAGATAATTTAATGCATCTATATAATAAGGATTATTATAATCCCACCAATGAAACTGCAAAACATCCAATGATTCTACTCCCATTCTATTTAGCGAACATTGAATATTTTCTCGAACCATAGACTCAGTAATTTTACCCGGATGAGGAACCCATTTTGTGAGAACCTGAACTCTTTGAAGTTCTTCGCTTCCTTTTATCTCAGATAATCTCCGTCTAAAATGACCTATGAAATCCTCTGCAGGTCCATATATGTCTGCCAAATCCCAGCTGGTAAAGCCAGATTCATGATATCTCAACATATCCTCGATCGCTGCTACATGATCTATATATCCATGTCCGCCAGCTACTTGCCACATTCCATTGACCAATCTATGGATTGTCAAATCAGGTGCTAGTTCGTATTGAGAATTATTTTCAGTTGAAATATTATTCATTATCTACGTTTATTCTACAAATGAGCTGACAAATATAAGGATCGTGGAAAAGACTTTTATGAGAACAGAATAATGATAATGGGCTCTACCAATCGCAAATGAATAGAAAATATTGAATATGACCTCTGGTCAAATAATATTTGCTGCGATGTATGTATATAAAAAACATAGAATCTAACACACAACTTTTAATCGTCAAACCAAAAATTACGTGGCTAAAAAGTCTCTAGAACCGGTACAATAAACCTGAAGCAGTATAGAAAAAAGAAACCAGACCTCCCACCATAACTTTTCACAGATTGTTGTTCTAGATTCAAAGTATGAAGTGGTAATGTCTTCACAGTTATCGGTAGTTTAGAATCACGACCCTAAAATTATCAAGATCTGAATAATAGCTAACTAAAATATTTTAAAACAGAGATCGAATTAAGGAGTCAAACTATTTATCATATGTAACTTATTTTGACTTGAGGATTGACAAATAACAACAATAACTCTATTAAACTAAAATACTATTATGGTAAGAATCTTGCAATACTTCTCGCAGACAAAATCTGTAGAGCATATCCATCATTCCGGAGGCAACAATTCATTGATACTGTAGACAGGAAAACTCATGATTTGGAACTAAAAGGGCGTATAAGTGCAATAACAGAAGCTCTGCATGAATATCTACCTTTACCGTATGCAGAGGTAGTTAAAATTATGGTTAGTATACTTGGGCCCCCCAATCCACATGAAACGGGGATGTTTAAAGAAGGATATTGGATAATGCCAATCGCTTTTTTTGTAGAAACTCATGGTATAAATGATTTTGAGTTATCAACCGACGCAATCTATCAAATTACCCAACGCAGTACAGGCGAATATGCAGTACGCCCTTTTGTAGTAAAATATCCAAAGGAAATGACATTATTGATGCTGCAGTGGTCCCTTGATAGTAACGTACATGTAAGAAGGTTATCTTCTGAAGGATTGCGACCAAGACTTCCTTGGGCAAAAAAACTAGAACAATTTGTCTCAGACCCAGGACCCATTCTACCCATACTGGAGAATCTCAAAGAGGATGAATCATTATTTGTGAAAAAATCAGTTGCTAATAACATTAACGACATACTAAAGGATAATTATGATATTGGAATAAGATTATTGAAAAGATGGTCTAGATCTCAAAACACCAATACACGATGGATAATAAAACACGCGTTGAGAAATGAATTGAAAAAAGTAAATACAGAAGCAATAAATTTAGTGAAACCAAAAGGAAGAAATCGATACCCCTAGATTCCAGATCTACTATGAAAGAATTACAAACATACCAATACACCAGTAATACCACAAGTTAGACGCGACGGTATTTGAAAAAGGTTGGATTTAATTATTTCAGAAGAGAGATGTTATTGTCACTAAACAAATTACTAGTTAGTAAAGTAATGGAAAATAAATATATTCATTTATTAGATGATCCCCTTCTGTTTTTTTAGTAAATCCATAGCAAAAGTGGCAAATGCACCAACTGCCCCTGCGACGATAAGAGCTACAGCGTCACCCCAAGTATGCCAATATCCCATAAAAGTTTCACTTAAGGTAAGTGGAGGTAATACTTCTATTGTTAAGTTTGCCTTGGTAGTAATATAATCTATTGTTGGATATTTTTTGGAAATTTGAAATTCTGGATTGGTGTTTCCTGTAACAGGATCATTAAATACAGGCAATTTTGATGATGTAGTTTGTATCAACATCGAAGCTACAAGGGGTATATCATATACGCCTACTGACGATTGCGGTGAAACATGTATCTTGAATAAAGTAGGATGAAATCTTTTCACCGAAACATTCAAACCTTCAAAACTGTAGTTCGAACCATTATCAAATGTTATACTAGTTACATTGTTTGAAAGTGATGTTTCAAATTCAGAAAAAACTAACTGTTCCTCCCCTTGTCTTAAAACAATATTCTTTGGTTCAGTCAAAATATTTATTGCAGGTGGGAGAGCCGCGATCCAACTTGTATAATCTCTCACTTCATTTGATTTGGACGATTCAGAAGTATAAAATGACAATCCATAATTACTGGGAGAATGAATCAAATCAAGATCCAAACGTAGGCTAACATAACCAGGACCAAGTGTAGGCCCACCAAAGGAATTAGTATAGTTGATGTTTGAAGCTACAAGTGCGCCGGCGCCAGTCGAGGATAATTGGTAAAGATATTCACTTTAAGTACCATTGACTGATTCAATATAATAATCATAGTTGGCCCATTAAATCCCGGCTTTTTCGGGTAGAGTAACAATTGCAATTAGCATACCATATCCAATGCTCTTGAGAGGTTGGTCATATATGGTACCATTTTCTGCATTAGATTCCAACCATAATGTGGTATTGAGAGTTTCTCCATTGCTAAAATAATTTACCGCCAAAATATCTGCAAAATCAGACATTAGTTGATCTGTCTTGTTACCAGGAGTTTGGATCCAATCAATACCACCCTGATTGTCGAGATATAAATCAGAAATCAAAGATTCATCAAATGCAGGTGACATGGCAAAACCCTGAAACAATAAAGAAGAAGATCCCGATATCAAGATCAATAGCAACGTAATCAATATAACAGGAACATCAAAGTCAAAAATCAATGTAAAAGGGTCTTTTCTTGTTTGCAAATTCTATAGTTTTACTTCCATCTTTAAAATTAAATCTGAACTATTAAAGATTTATCATCCACACAGGGTCGGTAAACACTTTTATAAGAATTTTTAAAAACAATTGGGCTGAGCCCGAAGTCTATAAGAAATATACTACTCGCATCCCGAGGGCGTGGAATCATAATATATATCGGCCTATCACTAGCACGGGATATATTCTTAGAAATTGATGATTCATTTTTTTGATCTTATTTCCTTGAGAACAGTTTCGTAATCCAAGCGAACCCTTTTTCTCATATAAGGAATTAATTTGTAATGAATCGAATAATATTTCCCGTCTTGTAAAAGAATACCCTTGACCAAGAGAGATACCATGCCTCCAGTCATTTTTGAAGTTGGAATACCCTTTTGTTTAGATACCTCATCCCTCCGTTTGTGATATTCCTGGGGGGTAAAATAATTTCGGTTAATTTGCAGGATCAGGGGCCAGATTATATGTTCCCACATAAGTCTACGATTTTCAGTGGAAGTAGCATATTTTCCCTTTCCTGATTCAACAGCAAGAGAGGTTTTTTTTCTGTGCTTTTCAATTGTCATTTTCCTTCAACATAATTGCAATTCTCATAGTAGTCAAAATCATATATTATATTAGAAAACAAGTCTTATAAAACCAAGTATCTGAAAATTATAATTTTCCGTTATTACATAGTTTGGAACATACATATCAACCACACAAATATAAAATATCTAGGATTATAGTCATTTTCCAATGGTAGGAGCCCACTTTCTTACCGATATGAAATGGAGTCAGTGATATTATGAAACTAAGGCTAACTCGGTCGCATGCCTCAGGATTGGATTTAAAAAAATATGAAGACAAGGTATATTTATTCTAATTACCTTAATTCAGAACGATAGTGACAATAGTATTATCACTCACACTTCGTGCGCATGCAAATCACTATGATCCTTGTATTTCCACCTCAGAAAAATCGATACAGGGGTGATAATGATTAGCGGAAATATTGAGACAATATTGGGATTAATAAATGAAAATACTATTGAAATCGTATATGCAATGGGTATGATAATTGTCCGGTAGTATGTCAGTCGGATAACTTCAGGATTCAGTTGTGTCAAATTTTCTCTTTGACTATTAACTAATGTATTCTTCCTTATGACATGCTGCCACATTAGGAAAAGTATCAATCCGGTCATTATCTGGATTATAGAGTAAAATATGAACGAATGTTGATTGTTGTACTCATTCATTAATCTGATTGAAAATGGAATTATCGCTATAAACATTAGAAATGACAAGTTCATCCATATCATTAAATCAGTTGTGCGTGTGATGGGATTGAAGACTGCATGATAGGTAATCCAATATATTCCAATAATAACGAATGTCGTTATATAAGAAATAAAGGTAGTTGCGATCTCCCCGAATTCCTCGCTGCTGACAAGTGAATTACTGTCTAGGTGGGGAACCTGAAGCTCAACAGCCAAGATAGTTATTGCAACTCCAAAAACAGCATCAGTAAAGATCTTCATATGGAACTTGCTTATACCGTATATATTCACCATATTACATGAGGCAAAGGAACGATACTCAGTAACTAATTAAATGTTAGGATTAAGAATTCAGTCTAATTTTACAGATAAAATGTATTAACTTCAAGAATCGACGTTTGCAAGGATTTCAACTTTTACCAGAGTTGTCATAGATAATCTAAGTAGGATGAGCGCAAGTCGATAACACCACAAGTTGGTGGATTAGGGCATCATGTGATCTGGAATATAGTCAAGGAAAAAATGCTGTAATTGAGCACAATAATTTCATTCCCAAGCTGCATATCGTCTCTCTGGTTCAAAGTCCTGATAAATTTTTAATTTTACAAAAGGGCTTGATAAATATGACATCAGGATTTATTGAGATCAGAGATAGCACAACATAAAGTTATAACAAAAAAACAATGTTTCGGTTTAATGTACGACATAATTCAACAATCTGTCAATCCCTTTTTGAGAGCCAAAGAATAAGTTATTTGGTGTTTTCTTAACTGCAGAGATTGTGCTAACATATAGATAATAAAACAGGTCTCCATATCGTTGGCGGAAGTGTTCCCGAAAGATATGTCAAAGTGAATAATTTTGAATTCGCCAGCGATATATGTAAATGCAGTA
>QCWC01000145.1 GCA_013114705.1 Candidatus Nitrosocosmicus sp.
TTCCGTAGCTGGCTTCAGCTGACTGCATGGCTTTTTGATTGATATCATAACCAAACGTATCAAACCCATGCTCTTTAACATATTTTGCAACTGGAAGACCAAGTTGGCCAAGGCCGATAACAACTACCTTGCTTGGCTTAAATGAAAAATTTTTGTTATTAATTTCGTTTGACAAATATAGTCATAGTCTTACCATAAATTATTAAAGAATTAAGAAACAATTAGCACGAAGTAAATTTCTCTATAATATTATATTATTTATATTCTTGAACATATAGAACATTGTCATTCATCTTAACTTTTGCATAGTAAAAGGTTATATATTACGAAACGGGTCAAATTATTTATTGCTTAACAATTTAAGAAATAAATTTGATCCTATATTTGAAAAGGTAGGTAGAGGATTTGCCAGCTTAGGATTTGGACCAAGCTTTTGGACATGGATAGGATTAATTCTTTCAGTCATTTCAGCTATTATGTTTTCATTACATTCTCCTGCAATTGGTGTGGAATGGTACACTGCCACATTTTTGGGCAGTCTATTTTTAATCATTGCGGGATTTTTTGATGCAGTTGACGGAGCTGTTGCCAGAGTAACAAAAAGATCCTCTCCTCTTGGCGGATATTTAGACTCAGTAATAGACAAGGTATCGGAAATCATCGTATTTGTCGGAATTATGATTGGTAGTTTTACGAACCCAGTGCTTGTTTTGGTAGGACTATCTTTATCACTATTGGTTAGTTATACTAGAGCAAAAGGTGATGGCTTAGGAGTCGACTTGAAGGGAAAAGGAATTGCCGAAAGAGCAGAAAGGATACTCATAATTGCAATCCTGGGATTCATTCCATTTTCAGATAACATGTCTGTTGCACTATGGATAATCTCAATATTATCTGCTATTACAGTGTTAGAGAGACTAAAGGTGGTATCAGCAAGACTAGGAATGCCACTTTTCTCTGTACAGACTTTTACGAAGATGTTCTCGCGCAATAACGACTTTGACGGTATTGCTGATGGAACTATGACATCCAGACTAAACGAACCACCTACTTCATTGTCCAAACTCACTAAGAATGTTGATGATTACTTGGATAAACCAACTAATTCGAAGACCGCCCAATCTTCAGGCACTACCACGACAACTTCAACTAGCAAACCTGAAACTAGCAAACCTGAAACTAGCAAACCTGAAACTAGAACAGCACAATATTTGGATAAAACCGATCCGAATGAAACCGGGAGAAATGTAGCTCAAATAGTTTTTGGCCATGAGGAAGAAGAGGATGAGATATACAAAAAATTCTTGGCTTCCAATTCCAAATCCAACACTGCATCTACGAGCACTGACCAAAATTCAAGTACAGAGCAACAAAATACAAAGCTTGACACTGCATCTACGAGCACTGACCAAAATAAAGCCAAAAAACCTAACGACAAGTCTACTAGCAACGAAAATCCAACAGAAAATAAGTAGCAACGAAAAATAATTTTTTTATAGTCTAAATCATTCTTATCAATTCGGTCAGTTATTGTTTACAGGAGGTATTTTGATAAGGTATTCGTGACCAAATCCCCCACTAATAGAGCAACCTAACCTAACTTACCTGAATTTCGTCTATCGTTTTCTGACCTAACTTTAACTATACCTCGGTGTACCGCACACGATACACAGTAAAATTTTACATCTGTTGAAGGAGCGATATATGCACCTTGTGATTTTAATTCTTTTGCTAATTGGGGTTCTACTAGAGTTATTCTGCCGGTAATTTTCTTTGCTTTGTCTCTTGGTACCATCGCGCCACATTGGCTGCAATGCACTGTCCCTGAGCTACCCTTTCCACCTTTTGTTCTACCCCTACTGGTTCTTTTCTTAGGCATCCAATAATTTTGAAACTATTTCTATCCTTTAAATCTTATGATAACCTTCTTATGTTCCTTTAAAATTTTTGAAAATTGGAGTGGAAAAATGAAACTCTGTATGGCTTCCCATATAGTATTAGATGAAATTATTGATCTTGAGGGTAAGAAAACAGAAAGTCTTGGGGGGCCGGTATGTTATGGTTCATTACTGGCAAAGACCTTCAACTTTCAGTCTGTACCAGCGACAAGGGCTGGGAAAGATATCTTAGAAAGTGAGATGCAATTAACGAAATGCAATATTAGATTAAACAAAAATCAAGTAGATCCCATTAATCTTACTACCAGATTCCGACTGATATCAAAAAAAAATGGTGGTAGACAATTATTCCTATTGTCTAGATGCTCCCCGATTACAATTAACGATATTCAAGATAGTGACGCATTTGTTTTAAGTCCAGTGATCGATGAGATTTCTCCAGATACCTTATCACAGATTGTTAATAGAGAAAAGAATAGATTCATTATGGTAGATCCGCAAGGATTCTTGCGAAAAGTTGGTGATGACGGTTCAGTTACTAATAAAAGTCACTTAGAATTGGATTTGAATGGAGTTTCTGCCATTAAGGCCGATGAAGAAGAATTATCGGCCTTAACAGGTGGAGTAACGTCTGTAGAGGGTATGAAGATACTAAGGAAAAAATACAATTTAGAATTTATTATTTCTACTGTTAACAACAATATAATTTTTTTTCATAAAAATATTATTTATTCAATAACCCTCAAAAAGGTCGATAGTCCCGATCATACCGGATTAGGGGACATACTTG
Source organism: Candidatus Nitrosocosmicus sp. (assembly GCA_013114705.1). GTDB lineage: Archaea > Thermoproteota > Nitrososphaeria > Nitrososphaerales > Nitrososphaeraceae > Nitrosocosmicus. The sequence goes on from QCWC01000145.1 coordinate 2,689, forward strand.
CAACAGGATTTTCTTGTGCTTATCTAAAGGAAAAAGACCCGTTATGGGCAATTTGTTTTGCGGCAGGTTCAGTTATAACCGCTCTTCAGTCCAAAGGACGCGGTATAGAAAAGATACCTTCTAGTATGAGACTCATCGAGAGAAATTCTACCTATTTTTATAATACGATTAAATTCAAAGTCATCGATTAACTTTCTTAATCGTCAATAAAATCCAAACTTTATTAAATTACCTCAATTTAACATTGATTCACTATAATGCGAATAGCTTTGTCTGGATTTACAGGAAAAGATTCTACAATATTAAATCAAGTTGTAAAAACTCTTGAAAGCTCCCATATCCAAACTCAAATAATGAACTCTACTAATCAAGATCTCGCAAAAGACGTCGATATGGTTTTGGTCCCAGGCGGAGATAGGGGAATACTCAATTACTTTCATAAGATTTCTGTTCAATCTGCACCTGTCCTTGGTTTATATGAATCCAATTCTACAGGATTTCTTGCACAGATAGACGTGAAAGGAATAGATTTGATTAAGGACTCTTTGAAATCTGGAAATTATGAGATAAGGGAAGAAGAGCGCTTAGCTGTAAGGGTTGACGGCAAGGAAACAGAGCCTGTATTGAATGATGTAGCTATCTTTTCAAACAAGAGTGCAATTTTAATGGAACATTTTCTTCGCATAAATAATAAAGATATCTGGCATGACAACAGTGATGGCGTTATAATCGCAACACCCATCGGTTCCACAGCATATGCAATGTCTTCTGGTGGTCCAATAGTTTTGCAAAACTCTCACGTATTTGTTGTCGTATCGGTAAATTCTCTTGATAATACCAGACGTCCGCTGATAGTGTCTGATGATAGCTTGGTAGAGATCGTTGATATAACTTCAAGTCATCACTGTGAGGTAATTTTAGATGGAACTTCCAGAGTGAAAATAACGGATAAACTCCAATGCAATAAACACGAGTTTCCAGCTAGATTGGTTACATTGAATAACAATTATTCGGCAACAAGGATCATAGAGAAAAAAGTAAAGTATGCGGAAGATTTGTTAAAAATGCCTCCAAGTGCTAAACTTATTCTAAAGACTTTGGAATATGAGGGAGCAATGACTCAGAAAGATTTGATCAATAAGACCATGTTACCGGAACGCACTATCAGGTTATCCTTATCTCATCTTCTAAATAGAGGGTATGTAAAGAAAAAAATTTCACTGAGAGATGCTAGACAGAAAATTTATGAACTAAAGATATGATTTCAACAAACGCTGCATCCTTAAACATTTTGAATCGAAGCTTTTACAAATCTTTCAAATGCTGGCTCAGGTAGTCCTGGGCGACTATGGAATTCGCCATGATACTGAATACCTAGATAAAAAGGGTGTTCCGGAATTTCTAGAATTTCAATCCTCTTTCCATTGTCAGAAGAACCTGTGAATTTTAGACCCTTTTCTTCAATTATCTGCATGTATTTTTGATTGAACTCATATCTATGCCTGTGTCTTTTTTGAATCGATTTTTTCCTGTAAATATCTTTTGCAATCGAGCCACTCTTTATGTCGATATTGTGTAATCCGAGTCTCATTGTACCTCCCAATTCCTTCACATTTTTCTGCTCAGGCATATACAAGACGACAGGATTATCCGTATCGGGTTCGATCTCTGTAGAATTAGCAGAGGTTATTCCACAGACATTACGGGCGAATTCAACTATAGCTAGTTGAAACCCAAAGCAAATTCCTAACAAAGGAACATTATTAGCTCTAGCGTAGTTACAAGTATTAATTATTCCTTGACTGCCTCTGCTCCCAAACCCGCCAGGAACGAGAATTCCTGAGAACTGACTCAATATGTTCGACATGGAATTCGATCCTGCAGTATGTGCACCACTCTTGGGATTATTTTCAAATTTTTCAGAGTCAATCCAGTCTATTATGATTTCCTTGCCAAATTTTGCACCAGAATGAAGTAATGCCTGGGAAACACTCACATAACTATCTTTCAAATCAACATACTTACCAACAATAGCTATTTTCAAAATACCATTAGTATCTTGAAATGTCTTTGCAATTTTATTCCATTTCAAAATATTTGGTTTAACTTTCAGGTTCAAGTTTTTGAGAATAACGTCGGTTATCCCTTGTTTGTACAAAATATCAGGAACAGAATATATCGATTGAACATCATGACTAGACATTACGCATTCTGTGGGAATACTTGCAAAGAGAGAAATTTTTCTTATTGTTTCGCGAGTTAAAGGGGTCTTACATCTTACTGCCAATAAATCTGGTTGTATACCTATTCTCCTTAACTCTTGAACACTATGTTGAGTAGGTTTTGTTTTTTGTTCACCTACTGCGTCCAAAACAGGTGCCAAGGTAACATGAACGAAAAAAGTATTTGAAAAACCATCCTCTAATTCTATTTGTCTTAAAGCTTCTAAAAAAGGAAGACTTTCAATATCGCCTACCGTTCCACCACATTCGACAACTAAAACATCTAGATTTTCTTCTTTGGTTATTTTTCTCAATTGTTTTTTAATCTCATCTGTTATATGCGGAATGATTTGAACGCACTGTCCTAGATATTTTCCTTGCCGTTCTAGTCTCATAACGTTTGAAAATATTCTACCAGCTGTAATATTATGAGATGATTTTAAGCTGATATCTAGAAAACGTTCGTAATTTCCGATATCCATATCACACTCGCCACCATCGTCGGTGACAAAAACTTCTCCGTGAGTAAGGGGATTCATAGTACCTGCATCATAGTTTAAGTAAGGATCCATCTTTACACAGGAGACACTTAGTTGGCACAATTGTAATAACTTGGCTATTGATGAAGCTACTATGCCTTTACCTAGGCCGGACATGACACCCCCTGTTATAAATATAAATTTTGGAGAATTGGTCATAATTACTTTATAAAAAATGTAATCACGGTCTTTCATAATTAAGTGTTATGTGAACTAAAATGCCTCTACATTTCGATGTTCTTAAGAAGCAAAGTTTTATTATGCTATTCTACATATAATTAGTATATTATAATGAATTCTTTTGAAAATAGA
>QCWC01000146.1 GCA_013114705.1 Candidatus Nitrosocosmicus sp.
TCAAACAAGTGGGAGCTTCATTGATCATTGTTGACGCTTTGAGAGGATATTTTGATCATGGTAACGTAGAATCCATCTGGAAAAATATCAAAGAAATAGTCCAAAATGCGGAGGAAGTGGGTAAAAAAGAAATTTCTATTTTGGGTGACGCGGGTGCATTTTTCTATAGGCACCAAATACAAAGTCTTTTGGATTACGAATCCATTTTACCCTTAAATTTTGACATTAATCTGAAGGGCATTTGCATGTATCATCAAAAAGACTTTAATAAAATGTCAAAAGACTTTCAAGAAAAAATATTAAAAAGACATTCAATGGCGATAATGATATAGACAACGTTGATCAATATCAAGATTGTTTATCTTTACTATTCTCAATGTTCACTTGAAGACCCGGATTAATTGTCTTGAGTCGGCCAAGCGAATGGGTTTTTGAAGTAGCCTATCTATCTTTGCCTTCTTAAAATCCTCGTTATCTTTCAAATCCGCTACATCAAAAGCCGTCATTAAAAATTGTTATTTTATTGTTAATATGTCTTATCTTCTTAGCAAGATCTGTTTCATACATACCGGGAATTCGCAAATCTGTTATGATCAAGTTATGTCTATCAGTAGTTTCCTTAAAATATTCCAAAGCCAATTCCGCATCAGTAAAAGAGAATACATTAAAGCCTTCTTTTCTCAAAGATTCTTTGAAAAGTGATACTAGTTGTACTTCGTCATCGATCACTATAATTTAAGGTGCAGATAACGATGACAATCGCTATTATTGTTTTTTAGGATTATTTAACTATATCTAGATATTTTGATTTTTGACACTAGAGGATTTTAGTGAAGTAGGTAAAAGGTTATCACTGTCTCTCAACAATAGTCAGGGATTTTGAGTTTATTTGTTTGTATAATAACTTATTGACCTTGAGGATCTTTTTCTTTTTGTTATGATGCTTATAAACAAATCTAAATCCCATTTATGCTCTTCAAATAAGTATAGATCTACTCATACATTTGAGGTTCTTCTTTACCTGGAGTAATGTTTTCCTCATAAATAATTAGAGCGGTATATTCATTATTCCCGTCTTTAACGCCCGCACTAAATTTAATATTAATTAACTGCTTTACCTCTTCTTTTTTGAGGAATTCGTTAATACTTTTTTCAATTTCAGATAACTGCTGGTTACTATAGAATTTTACCCTTGTCATATATCAATCGCGTCTAAATTTAATATAATTGTTATTTCTGGGCTAAAGTAATTAAGGAATCTTGATTAAAGAGAATTTTTTCAATTTATATTACAGTTTATGATAATTTCATTTAGTGTTCCTTCCAAATGGATCATTACATCGATTTAATTTATCTTGTTTATCATATAGGCGTATAAAACAGGAGTAGGAATAGATTTAGCAAAAAAGATAAGAGAACTCAATAAATATATCAAAATATTTTTAATGACTGCTTTTGATATTTCAGACCTAAAAAATAATCCTGATTATAAAGCCGCTAGGATTGATAACTTGATTCAAAAACCTATTCATTTTTCTGACTTGCGAAATATGATCATTAGTGCCTTAAAAACTTCAGTTTAATATGTTGTAGTAGGATATATACTACCAACAATATCAAACTTGTAATCTTATTTTTAAATTTTAATTGCGATCTTATGATGTTTTATTATCTTTTGCTTTTGATCATAAGTTAATCGGTCAAAATCCTGTATATGATACAGGCAAATGCCCTTCAAGTTTAAATTTGTATCAAATTCAGTAGGTAAAGAGAACTCATAATCTATAAGACTTTGGATTTGATTTTTAAAAAGAAAAGCCCCCATATCACCTAAATATGAAAGCCCATTCTTGTTCAAGGATTTGGCATACTCTACTAATTTATGATTGGCATTTAGTATTGACTCTATTTCAAATATTTTTGCAACCTTGTCATAGTAGTTTTCTAATGAATCTGCAATAATTAAGGACTTATGTTCTTTTTCGTATTTTTGTACATCTATTGACCTATGTCCTTCCGAAAGTGATTGTCTTTTAGATCCAACTGTTTGATAGAATGGTGCTAAATACAACAATTCATTTCTTTCCTCGATACTTTTCTTTGCATAAAATGAACAAAATTCTCTTAATGTTATCATGTCTGAATAAATAACTAATGCATGTATTCCGTAAGGTGATACTATTAGTGCATCTGTAGCCTCTTCTACATGCATAGTTTTAATATTATTGATACCATTTGGTTCGGAAAATATCAATCTACCATCGCCAATCTATTTACATATGCATAAAAGTTTAATAGCGATACCATTTGGTTTATTATGCATTGTTACTACAAAATCAATATAAAAAATCAGTGCCATTAAAGGACATTCAATTTTTAATTATGATCGTTTAGAACAATGTATTGTTTTATTAATCCTTGATCTTTACCAAAGACCTTTACTATTCTGCATAAGATATTCATTATAATACTTGCCATTTTATCCCATCATATGTTTGTCAAATCCAATATGATAAGATATGCTTTCCAATATTATTGTCATAGGTAATACTTCTCCAAATGTAAAAAGCACAATATAGATACCCATCAACCATCCGATTAACCATAAGCCAATGACTTTGCTGGTTTTACCTGTATACATATGTCCAATTCCTTGAAATCCAAAGAAGCCTGCAATTAATGCAATCAGAACTGCTGCTCCTGGATTTTTGTTCTGAGTTACAACCATGGGCCGGGTTACTTCTTGACTTGGATATCGGGGTTTTCCACATGAAGAACAATAAGTAATTTCATTTATGGAGAATTCCTTTCCGCAGTGTTTGCATTAAACCATTAATTGTTTTTTATTTTAAAATATTTAAAAATATAAAACCAAATCTGTGAAAAGTTCAAGTTGGTGGTCTATTAAGTTCCCATACCAGTCTTATCAAATAACTCTAAAATGCGTCCCGGTGGTTTCCGCTGCATTTTCACCACTAAAAAAGAACTCTATACTATGAAATAGGATAAAATAAACTTTTCATCTAAAGGAAGCAAGATAATACTATTAACTATTGACATATCCTAAAATTGCTATCTTAAGTCGATGCTCCCACCATTATCAAAATGACCATGAATCCTAAAATGCTCGTCACAATATCTTTTCATACAGGTTGGACATTGATATTCTGCAGGAGTATAACATCTTTGAATAATACATGTTCTGTTATCTTCAAATTCCTTTGACGGTTGATCTTGGTGAAAACCACTATCGCCCTGCATATAGATATTATAATAAATTAAACTTGACTATTTCATCATATAATAAATGATTCTTGTGTGAGTGATAATGTAAAATATTTTTGAATATTTTTCATAAAAAGGACAATATGGATATAATATTATTGTGTCAAAGACAATATGCAAATATAGTAAACCTTCAACTGTAGCATTTGGTTTGTCGAATAATGTCGTCATCATCTCATAATACATGTATCCATTCAAAAATTGCAAGCATCATTGATTTTTCATATAGAAAATTCAATAAAAGCAACAATTCTAATCAATTAAATAAATTTAAAAGTACACATATGAAGGAATTTGTAATTTGAGGACGGAGAAAATCGCAGCAAAGTTCGCCATTGCTATTACTCCTCGATTTACGATGTGAGTCTGATCTCAGTATTCAGGTCACAGAAAGAGATTCTATATTTATTTGAATTGGTTTCGTTTTGACAGATAGTTAAACAGAAACGAAATGGGACAACCCAATCGAAGATAATGGTACAGAATGATATACTACATTTTTCAACTAGAAGTATATTTGCTATTTATTTTTAGAAATAATTTTATTCATACTTTGCTTGTATAAATTATAATCAAAATGACATTTTCAAAAAATAGACCAAATCTAATGTTATTTCCTCTAATCATGATCTCACTTTTTATTTCGGTCTCTCCTTTTACTGAATTGAATCTTTTGCAAAATAATCCCTTTTTTGCATCTGCACAAGTATCAGATTCTAACCCTATCCAGATTCAAAGTACTTCTACATACACAGATGACTTGGGTAATTTTCATATTATTGGTGAGGTAAATAATACCTCAACTCAACCTCAAAACAGCATTGTAATTACAGCATTTTTTTCTGATACCGCAAACAATACTGTGGTTGGAAACCACTCTACATTCTCATCAATCGAAACTCTTAGACAAGGTGAATTATCTCCATTTGATATCGTAATACAAAATCCTCAACAAATCTTAGGCACATTTGATTTTATGGAATTTTCAACTACTTCTCAGCCTGCATCAGGAGAAAAACCAGCAAACCTTGTACTAAATGGAAGCAGTTCCTTTGTGGATAATATCGGGAATCCTCATATCACTGGTAGTATTATTAATCAGGGTCAAAGTTCAGAACAGTTCTTAAATCTAGTTGCAACATTTTATGACAATTCTAGTATAGGTGTTATTGGAACTCAGACATTTGGTCTAAATGTTGGAAACCTTGCTCACAATCAAATGGCTCCTTTTGATATAACTATCACAGACAACAAAACTAAATCACAAGGTGCATTTTACTCTCTTAATGTTGATTCCTCCAAAAGTTCAATGAGCGTTCCTCTTAATACAAAGACATCATTTGCTTCAACTGAGGGAATTGCTACTAGTGGTGGAGACTCTTTGGCTAATACATTCTCTGTAAATGATCAATCCCAATTCTCAAATAACGATAACGATGATGACGAATCTCGATCAAGTGACGATGAGGATTACGATGATCGAGATAACCAACGTGGAGAAAAGAAAACAGATGATGAAGGTAATCCATGGTTTGATGATGAAAATTGTAATGAAGAGTCAGGTTCTTCTGGAGGCAGTTCCTCGGAATGTGAAGAAGCAGAAAGAGAGGAAGAGAGTGAAAGAGAAGATGAGGATTCTTTAGAAAAAGATCAAGGCCCTCCCTCCAACTCTGAATCTACAGGTAATAATAATGACGAGTCTAACAACGAGGGGAAGGATGATAATGAAGGAGAGAACACAGAAAACAATGATGACGACGATAAAAACGAAGTGGAAGGTATCAACAACTAATCGTTTTATTCATTTTGAAAGAAAAGGAAAAATCGAGATTCATGTTTGAACCTTTGGTGTATGGATGTAGGTTCCATACTATGATGTTCGTGATATTATCTTAGAACTCCTTTGATAATGCTTTTTACCAAATCACAAATTCAGGTAGTTTAATAATTGATACGACATTTTATTTTAGTGCATCACCATATTTGGAGGTTAGAGGATAATCGATAGTAACCTTAAATTTCAACAACCAAATAACTGAATTTGGATCTTCATTATGCTGTAAACTAAACAACCATTAAGAGTATGGATGACGTAATGAATAGTTCCTATTTAAGACTACCAAAATACAAAATGAGGCTTTTATAATCATTTTTCATCTACATAGGAACTACAGGAACGACATCAGTTGCATTTTCAGCCGGCAAAGTTTTGTTTAACACATCAACCGTTGAATTTGTTTAGTTAATTGTGGTCATTGGTAAATCAGAAGTTGTTGGGGTTTTTGCTTGTATAGAATGTGTCATAGACACTTCAACTAATGTTACAATTACAAATGCTAGCGTAATTAAGAATATACCTAACATATTCATGATTTACTAATATGAATATCATAGTATTTAATAGGCAGTCTAAAGTTATATCCCAATGAATTCTATATTTAGTTGTGAGAGAGCATAAAGACAGAATTATT
>QCWC01000147.1 GCA_013114705.1 Candidatus Nitrosocosmicus sp.
ATTATTAAAAGTATTCCCTTTAGATCTACAGAAGTAAGATGTCTGAAGGTCCGGAGGTCAGAATAGTTGCAGACAATATAGGAGCTGTCCTATTATCAAATGATACAAAAATAGAGTTCATCTTACAAAACAAGCTTAGCGACGAAATCAAAAGTAAAATAATAGGATCATCAGTAGAGTTTGTTAAAACATTTGGGAAAAATATTGTCATTAAATTTTCATCAAATGTTTATTTACGGAACCACATGATGATGTGGGGGAAGTGGAGAATCTATGATCGAGAAAAATATGACAATGGAAGTGCCAGACCACCTCCACGACGACCAACGAGGCAGATAAATAATCAATCCCCGAGTCTGAAGAAAACAAAAAGCGTATCAAATAGTAATATCCAACTCCAAACCAATAACGTCCTAGATACAAGAAAAGATTCTAGGGTACGGTTAACGATTATAACCGCTGATAAAGTTTTGGTTCAATTCAATGGCCCCGTCATAGAATTTTCGCTGGATGATCCCTCAACTCGACCTCCCATTTCATTATTGGGTCCTGATCCACTGACAAAAAATTTCGACAAAGATCAGGTACTATCTAATTTACTAGAAAAATCTAAAAGAGATAAAAACTTGCTCATTGTTAAAGCACTTTTAGATCAACAAATAATATCGGGCATAGGAAATAAATACAAATCAGAGATCTTGTTTTTACGCAAAATCTATCCTTTTACGAATGTGACTTCCCTATCTGACTCTGATTTAGAGAAACTTGTATCAAATATTCCAAAAATTCTCAACTTTGGCTATATTAACAATGGCAGAACTCGAGCAGTTGACAATCCAAATCACGGCAAGATGACTTGGGACGATACTCATTGGGTTTTTAGAAGAGCGGGCAAGAAATGCTGGAAATGTGGAACAAAGATATTATCTGAGAAAAAAACAACTCTAAGGTCAACATTTTGGTGCCCCCTATGCCAAGTTAACGACAATTAATCTTTTTTCATTACAAATAACCAGATACGAGATAGTAGATATGGTTGTGATGCTGATGGTGGTTATTGCGAAGGGGTGAGAGTGAATGTAGGAGGAAAGAGAAGGCGAAGTTAGAGATGTCTATGATGATTATGACTACAATGATTCAAATACTACTATTGATGAACTAGTTGGCTGTCTTAAAAGAGATAAAGAGTCAATTCCAATCGTTGCTTAGAATAACAACAACTATTGATTGACTTTATTTCTTATATGGAATTGATTGCGATAAATATTTTCAACTTTTTCCAGATTATCAATATCATTAATGCCTTTATCGAATCTTATGTTCTTAATCCTAGGAAAACGCAGTGCATATCCACTATCATGTCGATCACTTTTTTGTATCGTATCAAAGGAGACTTCCAGAACAATTTCTGGTTTTACTATTAGTCTGCTACCCTCATCTTTTACTACTAGTGTTTTTAACTTGTTAGTCATGAAATTAATCTCGTCGTTTGAGAGCCCCGAATAAGCTTTGCCTATGGTCCTCAACATATTCGATTTGTCTTCTTTAATTTTTGATTCTAAAATATTGTTTTTATCGGCTGGTGTTTTGTGTTTAAAATCGTTTATAGCAAGAGTGTAATCAGAAAGCGTCCCTGCTCTTTTTCCATGGCCATATTCAGCCATAACCACTACAGCATCAATCGTGTCTAACTCCTCCTTCAGCTTTATCCAATATCTGCCCCGTTTCCCAGGATGGTAGTTTGATTCAGGATCCTTTATTACAAGTCCCTCATATCCTTCACTCTTACTTTTCTTAAAATTCAGATCTATTTCCTCACCGGCCGCTACAACGGTGCTTGTTGCAATAATTATGTTTTCATCCTTTAACAGCAAGCGACTAAGCAACTTTTTCCTTGTAGCAAGGCTGTCTCTTATTACAGATTTGCGATCATAAAACATGACATCATAAACGATATATTGAACAGGAATTTCCCTCAAAATTTCTCTTGACATTACTTTCTTTCTCAGCCTCTTTTGTAGTTCTTGAAAAGGTAAAGGTTTATTATCCTTATATCCTATCAATTCACCATCCAAAACAAAGTCAACAGGTATAGCATTTTTCGATTCATTCTTTGATCCTTTTTTACATATTTTTATTGCAGATTCTACTATTTCTGGAAATGCGAAAGATATATCGCTCAGGTTTCGAGAAAAAAGTTTACAATCATCTCCGAATCGGTGCAGTTGTAACCTTATACCATCATATTTAAATTCACAGTAAAGAGATTTATTAAAATATTCAACTATCTCATCCCCCGTAAACATGACATCTGCAAGCATGAAATTCATGGGTACAAATGGTTTCAGTGTTACTGATTGCAATTTATCACTCTTTGATAACAAAGCCACATTGGATATATCTCCTGAGATTAACAATGCCTCTCTCACACTTTCAACACTTTTATCAAATGCCTTTGCAATTGCTATTTCTACCAATCCTTCGTACGAACCAATTCTCATTTCATTGGTAATGATTTTTATTAAATATTTTGATTCTATGGGAGTGCATCTAATTAGTAATCCCTTGAGAATATTTTTCTTTTCATTGTTAGAATTAGGTCCACTAAGGTTCGCTATTTTTTTAAATTGCAAATAGATATCATTTAAGGTAAGACTATCTAATTGTTCTCCAGCAAATCTAAAAAGAGTCACTGTTCTTTTTTTAGAAATAGCATATTCTGCAATCCTGCCAAGATCACCATGCTCTAAATGAATCTTACTAACGTCATCTTTGTTGAGATCAGATATTTCAAACAAAGATTGCATTATTGTTCTAAAACCTACATTTAGAAGGTGTGGAGAACCTCGAGAAAATATTCTTCCAGACAGAAATAAAACAGCTTTGTACAGAGATTCCTCATCCAGTGATGAAAGATATGCTGAAATTATATCGACCTTCTTGTTCTTGCTAGACGTATTTCGCACTAACTCACAAATCTCAGTAAACTTTGAGAAGCTAAATGTTTGTTCAATGTTCTCAATCATTCTTCCAAATAACGTTAGGATGATTTATCTAATATACCATATATAATCTGCGTCAAAGAGACATTCAAGTAGTGTAAAAAGAGGATGGTGCTTTTCTTATTTGCGAAACAAAAAATACTAAAATATTAAAACCATAGTCCATTTCGAATTTGTATATGTCACAGTGTTTTAAGATAAAGGCCATCCTCACACAGATATATGTGTGTGTAGAACATGAATAATATTAACAGGTGCGTCAATACAATCTCTAAATTGTCAAGCAATAAAGTGGCCATCATTACAGGTTCTAGCAAAGGAATTGGAAAATCAATCGCGCTTAGATTTGCAAGATCAAAAGAATATTCAGCCCTTGTAATAAATGCAAGAAGACTAAAAGAGGCAGAACAAGTTGTTGAAGAGACCAAAAAAAGTGCCGAATGCGATTCAGTAGCTATTGTTGGCGACGTCTCAAAAGAATCTGATTGTATTAGGTTGATTGAAGAGACAGTAACTAAGTTCCAAAGAATTGATGTACTGGTGAATAACGCGGGTATACAAAAAGACAACCCATTGACAGAGACGACCCTTCAAGACTGGTATAACATAATTTCGGTAGATCTTACAGGCCCTTTTGTATGTAGTAGAGAATCTGTCAAACAAATGAAGACCCAAACTGACCCTGTTGGAGGATGTATAATCAATATCTCCTCGGTTCACCAAATTATTCCAAAACCACATTATGTCCCATATGCAACTTCGAAAGGCGGAATAGACATGATGACAAAAACCATGGCTTTAGAATTGGCGGCTGACAAAATAAGGGTAAATATTGTAGCTCCCGGTGCAATTGATACGGATATGAATATGAGCTTGCGCACAGGTGCATTAGAACTTGAAGAAAATCTAAAGAAAATTCCTATTGGCAGAATAGGAAAAGCACAAGAGATAGCAGACGTAGTAGATTTTCTAACTTCATCAAAAGCATCTTACATTACTGGAAGCACTTTCGTCGTAGACGGTGGAATGACACTCTACCCTTCATTTGGGCTTGATCACAGTCATAGTTCAGATCATTTATTCCCTAAGGATTCAAGCAGGTAGAAAAATAGCAATAGATCATTTATTACATAGAAAGCAAAAGCAGTCTGTAGGTTGACAGATATAAAAAGCTATTGTAAAAGTGTGAAGATGTATTAGATAAGAATTGGAATGGATCATTCACAATATCTGCTGCTACATTATGTCCCCACCAATGGAGTTGGGATGTTGCTTTTATTGCTCTAGGAAATTCTTATGGCAAGACAGACAGAGCAATTCAGGAAATTCAATTTCTGTTTGATGCACAATGGAAAATGGAATGGTCCCACATATTGTATTTAATGATAAAGAAAAAAACCTACTTTCCTGCTGCAGATTTTTACGAAATAAGAAGATCACCTGAACCTCCTATGCATATTGGCACCTCGGGAATGACGCAACCCCCTGTACATGCAAATTCTTGTTACTACATACACGTAAATTCTACCGATAAATCAAAAATCAAGACTTTTCTACGGAACATGGTTCCAAAACTAATGAACTTTCATAGGTACTTGCTGACTGACAGGGATCCTGAAGAGACAGGTCTTGTTACTATTTTACATCCTCGGGAATCCGGTGAAGACGATTCTCCCATTTGGGATCTGCCCCTATCTAAGATTTCATTTACAGAATCAGAATTACCGGTATTCAAAAGGCTAGACGTTGTTGCGGTAGAGGGTGCATCAGAAACGATACCGAGTGATGAGGAATACAACATATTCATATACATGATTGAAATTATGAAAAAATACAACTATGACGAAAAAATAATGTATGAAAAAATGCCCTTTAAAATAAAAGACTTGTTGTTTAGTAGCATTCTGTATATAGCCAATAAACATCTGTTAAAGATTATCAATATTTTGGAAAGTCCTGACAATGTAGAAAATAGTACCCGTGGAAATAAAAGCAACGAGGATGCGAATGAAGAAACCAGTATCGAATATAGTAAAATTAGACAAGTAGTCTTGGGATGGTTGGCAAGAACAGAACGCAATTATTATCGATATTTTCTGCCACCCTATTATTCTAAAATGGGAAAAGATGAACTCAGTCTGTTTTTAGATTAGGATTTAATTGCAAAGGACTGGATAAAAGCCAAAACAGTTTCATCCCTAACACCACTATCAACAGTGCTATCGCTCCAAAATGAAGCTGAAACGATGCAAATGGTTAAGACATTCGTATCATTCTGGACCAGGCAAATATTGTCATGAACCGGCACTTCCAAGTACCGGGTTCCAAGCAAAATATTTTAGCCCTTTAACATATTGTCCAGGACCAGTATGGATAAATATGAACTGGTTGTTTTGGTTGGGATTATTGGAGTATGGATATACAAAAAGGCAGAAGTAATAAGAGAAGGAATGTTTGAGCTGGTTCAAAGACACGGAGTAAGAGAATATTATGACCCTTATACTGGCAAAGGACTAGGTGACAAAGATTTCTCGTGGACGGCAGCTTTGGTGATCGATATGATACAGAATCCTAGAAACAAGGTATAGAAATTCAGTCAGTCATTTTCTACCCAATAAAAAGGATAAACAATAGTTACCCGTTATCCTCTTAGTAAATGATTTAATCACCATGGCAATCCCCGATTTCAAATAAAATAAAATAAAATAAAATAAAATAAAATTCTTTTATAGACCTAAGCTA
>QCWC01000148.1 GCA_013114705.1 Candidatus Nitrosocosmicus sp.
GATAAGATTTTGATACATTTGGACGAGAGATTGACCACTGTTTGAAGGAGTCTTGATAGCAGTTGGACTAGTGAAATAGAGATGGATATGATTCTGATAGCGGTTGGACTAGTGAAATAGAGATGGATATGATTCGGATAGCGGTTGGACTAGTGAAATAGAGATGGATATGATTCGGATAGCGGTTGGACTAGTGAAATAGAGATGGATATGATTCGGATAGCGTCTAAGCCATATAAACATGGCAACTCTATTTTCCTGTAAACTGAATTAGTATGTTGTGAATCTGAGATAATGGTTGTTATAATAGCAAGTCCGGTCAGGTACGACTTTACCTACCATTGACTAATCCTTGAATGTAGAATTAATTGTAGATTGTCCCTCGAACCATACCTTTCCTATGGTAACCTTCATGAGGTTTGATTCGAGATCATGTTGGAGGACGATATTTCATCCATTCTTGATTGATATTATCTGGTTTGATTTTTTTTGTACCTTGTTTGACTTGTGTATTATATGCTATCCAGCACCAAAAATATCCGTTTTATACAATCATATTTCTGGTTAACTAGTTTGATTATATCAAAAAATTGTTTGCTTGTATATTGCTTAGATCAATATGTTTCCGTATGGTCATTTGCAATATCATGTATTCCAAACAAGTTTAGAATTCTATTTATCTTTTTAATCTTTGATACCTCGGTTTACATGGTAGATTGGATAACTACGAGGTACCACTGCAAGTTTTAATTACTATTATTTCTTTTTTACATCTCATAGATGAAGGTGGAGTCTGTAGGATGGTATATCTTCTTCAGTTCCCTTTTTTCAAATGTTATCCTGAGTCGGTGCTAATAACCCAACTGAATCTTTGATTGTCGATACATTAGTTTACAATTAGATGTAACTATTAGTTTAAAAAATTGTTAACTAACGAGACTTTTTGTGATAAATATGACTCGTGAATTTACACTAATCAAAAACGTTTTTATCCAGAAAATCTCTAGTTCATTGTAACCATAACAATATTTGATGAATATCAGTCAATATTAGCAGCAATCAGATAAATTATTATATAAACTAAGTTATAAAAAACAAAGATGAGTGGCATTGAAGATATTATTAAGAAATTTGACGACTTTGAAATTTCAATGAAGTCTGGACTACCAAGAGTAGACAGCAGATTGGTCATTGATATGCTTCATCGAATGAAAAGAGACGAATCTCCCATGTATACGATAGAAATATTCCTTAACGAAAAGCCAAATGAAGAAAAGATCAAAGCTATTATTACAGAAGGGTTAGGAGTTATGCCTGCTTTTTACGACCATGGTACTCATATAGTTGTGGCACATAGATTCAACTTAAAAATGCTTGAATACTTGTCAAATAGCTTGGATGTTGAAAAAATAAGAGGCACATTCACTGGTGCTGGTCGAGGAGCCTCCATTGGGCCCGTATTTGAAAGAGATGACGCAACCGATTATTAACTTAAATAATGGTATTGCCATGCCAGCTGAATTTACAACTATTGATATCGTCTTCTTCTAGCTTTACTGATAAACAATGTATATCTTAGGAATTCATTGGATAATTAATCATGTTAAATGAGCTATGCTTCACTTCATTTAGGAATATGATTAATTGGGAAATTAACATAAATGTTAGGATATGTTGACTGTGATACAATTCACGTACTTAGTAGAACATCCATTATTACCCAAGATTCGGGCTGGATAGTGATACTGCTGATACTTTAAACGGATGCGCATGGATAGCAATAAAGATGTAATTAGATTCTTAAACGCTAACCTTCCCCAATCAGATTCAATCCTACTTGGATGCAGAGCAGATGATAATGTTAAAGGACATGAATGCTGTGAATACAATTTAATAGCGATAAATGATTCACAATCTTCACCCCACAAACTTCGTTATTTTAGTCAAGCCTCATCTAGCAATAAAAATAGTAAAAAAATTTTTCTAGTACGTTTCCTATCCACCGAGGAGTTATATAAGAACAGTTTGATTGGATACTCCGATTTTGGGTATTATCCTGGCCAATTATTTCAAAACAAAGAGTCCAATCCATTCCAACAGAAAAATCGAACATACAGAAGAGCATTTAAATCTAGATTAAAAAGTGAGATTTTGAACAATATATATGATTTATCCTTATTGTCAAACACTTTATCTAGGAATAGAGCAAATGAAAACACTATTTCATTTGAATTGAAGCTGGTATCTCTAAGAACGCTTCGGAATTACATCCATAAGTACTTGAACAAAGAACATAGGCCATCTCATCTTAAATATCAAATCAATTCTGTTATTCAAAATGAATCGATGACGATTAGAGAGGGAATTGATTCAATTTTGGAAATTATAGGTACGCACAGATTTAACATTTCTGTACTAAATAGAAGTGAGAATTCCCTTAAATTCCTTTTAGGGAATATTCCTTCCCCAACTAAGAGACTTATTTTGGATAAACTTCAGTTTTTGCGGGAAAAATCGATGTATGTTGATGGTATGTTACTTATTTATAACTATATACTCGACAATTATATGGGTCCAGAACAAAAACTCTCATATCCACAATTATTGAGACGGACAACTGACATTGATAAAAAAGAAAAAACTACCTTGATAAAAGAAATAAATTTTCTTATTAATTCTAATAAAGAATTAATCTAAATAAAATTATTGAATCACTATTGCCTGTTCTAGTGGTTCAACTGTTTTGTTCCTTGCTCTCAATTTTGCTTTGTATTTCAAGTTTCTTGGTTTAGTTCTGAGTCTATATCCACAGCACGGACACCATAAACCATCCCATTTAATGAAAATTTCGCAAATTTGGCATCGTTTTTGACCGCTTGCATATCGGCCCGATCCCACCGGCTTTTGAGCTTTATGTCTGATACAAATACCTTTACAAGTCATACTTGAAAACCATATCAATGTCGACGATCTTACTTATAAACTTATATAAGCTTCAATAGGGATTTATAAGCAAAGAAAAAATGATAGAAGTTATTTAAGCTGACACAGATATATTCTTTGCTTGAAAGAGCTCATGCATAGTCATGTATTCGTCTAGTTTCATTCTGATGTCATCTTCAGTTGTGTCATCCATTCCAGAAAATCCTGCTTTAAAACTGATCTTGTTTCCCGAAATATTTACATCAGAGACTTCCATATCTGCATAAACATTCCCCATTTCATTAACCCACTCTTGTGCTTCATTTGCATCAAATCCTTCTGCATCTATATTCACGTTAAACATCTTGGTCATATTATACCACTGCTTTTTTTTTATTTAGGATGTTAATAAAGGTGACGTAAAAAAGTCTCAAAATTTCGACCCAAATTACTTCTTTTCCTCAAAACCCCAATGTTTCATTAAATCTTTTTCAAATTTCGAAGCTTGTTCGTCGCTGAGGGGATCACCACAGTTTTTACAAGAGGGTACTACTTTCATGCCATTTAACTTAAAATCCACATCATAAAAGTGAATTTTTGAGCAATTACACATATTGTTGCTAATATTGAACTAGATACTAATTTATCTTTTATTCTCAAATCAGTGATTTGGATACTTATTAGTAAACATTTAAAGCGTCATAATCTAGATATAATGATACATGATTAGAAGAAACAACGTAAAAAAACTAACAGTATTTTTTCTAATAACTATCCTTGGAATATCGACATTACAATTCAGCCCATTGATTAATTCGTCATATGCTCAATCAGAGAATTGGTATGTCGGAAAAGGCGCCAAGGCGGATACTTATTATACCTATGAAATAAGAAATGCCGATACAAATCAGGGTCAGCCATTTACAATGACAATTTATTTTAAAGAATATAATTCAACAGGTCAATATTGGATTGCTCCCACTTACGTAGTTGATAGTGGAAATGTGATAAATGGTACTTTTTACTTGAGCAATCTTGACCTCACTGCACTGGGGACCTCACCGATACCGCCCGAAATGAACGAGTATAGAGGTGCTTATGCTACTACCTTAGGATGGCTGACTGCATTTGTCCCTCAGCCGGGTCAGTCACTTAGTTCACCATCTTGGGGGAAAATAGCTGCCATAGGGGGATCGGAGATAAAACCATCAGGGAATGCAAAAGTCACTACCCCTGCTGGATCTTTTGATACTACATTGATTTCATACAAAAAAGGAGCAACTAGCAATATATACGTAGATAGGAATCTACCATATCCAGTTAAAGCCGATACGTATGCGGATGTAACTACCGGCGTAGCCCCTATTCAATATACATACGAATTAAAGGACAGAGGGACGGGACAACCTCCTTTGCCTGAATCTCAAATAGAAGTTCCAGTACCCCCGCTAAACCTTCAGACACCACGAGGGACATATAACATCCAATTATTATGGGAGCCTGTAGAAATCAAAGCTGGGAATAGTACAAATTTTGGGGTCATTTTTACTGACGATAGAAATAATATAGTTGAGAGGGTAACATACGGATATTCCATAATGGATGGAAACAGGACCGTACTTGATGAATTCAAGAATCAAAGAGCTAATGAGGGAACAGGACAATTCACATACACTTTTGACTCTCCTGGACAAAAATATCTGCAGATCACTGTAGAGAGTGTTACAGGAGAAACTCTCGGAATGTTTGTCGAAGCAGTCACATTCCCATTGGGAGTTCAGTAAACTAAAATTTTTCTTTAAACTTTTTTTTAATTATGGACCCTTTCATGATAGACATTTAGCATCAACCAATTACAAAAGGCCTCTATTTTTTTATCTATGCTACACCATAGATGAAAAGAACCAGGTAAAATTTCTATCCTAAATGGTTCACCTAACTTACTACCAAATTTTATTCTTACTCCTTCTTTATCTTCATACATGTATGCGTCAACCACAATAGCATCTGGCCCAAACTGAGCCAGCGCCTCTTTCTTTATATCCGATCTTGATAGGGGAAATGATTTTCTAAATTTGTCGATTATGATACTAAGATTCTCAGTTCCGTAGTTATTCACGTCATAAATTTTTTTTTGTTCAGGAAAGTGAATTTCCAACATGATACCATATCTTTGTCCAACAAATTTCGACAACTCGTTGAGCTTGAAATACGCAAGGGATGGATTTTTTCCGACTGTCTTTTTAAAGAATTCAATATTACTCTGTATGTTATTAGACAGGTCACCGATTAATCTGGAAAATTCATCCATGTCGTATCATACGGTTAAAGTTTAATAAATAAGTACATTAAATACATCTACCCAACAATGTTTGCTTCTGATAGCGATTCTGAAAGGGCTACTAGTATTGAAGATTATCAAAATACTTGTAGCGAATTTATCATAGATATAAGCAGGGACTATAAGGATTGGGTTGACCGGTATCAGTTGACTCCTGAGGAAACTAACGAAAGAAAGGAAAGGATCCATGAAATAGTCGAAAATACAAATAATTGGATTTCTAAATTTGGGAACACTATTAAAAAAATTGACATAATTATGAATGATGGAATAAACAAAATGGCAGAAACAACCGCCGGGTATCCCTTTAATATAGATGTTACTTCGGCGAACCAAAAGAGATATGTTCTTCATGAGAGAAAACCTATCAAATTGAATTTAAAATCCTTTCCAAGACACAATAGACAAGTTAGGATATGTAATTACGACA
>QCWC01000149.1 GCA_013114705.1 Candidatus Nitrosocosmicus sp.
TTAAATCTGCATTTTATAGTATCTATTTTTATGAAATCTCTTCTCTGTGATTTCCGGGAAACTTTAAGATAAGTTTCTCTCTTTTAACTTCTACATCGATTTTGCGATTTTCAAGTACTTCATACTTTCTCAAATGTATTTCGCCTAACTTGACCATTCGCTTATTGACAATAACTTCTTCGCCCCACAGTTCAATCTTATATGGGTCTGTTGACGTGCTACCTGAAGAATCAGATATTGGAACGGTTTTTTCAGTAATAATATCTTGTTTTGTTATGTGTGACGCATGCTTTGCATTGACAATGTTTATCTTGCCCTCATTCGCATTCCTTTTTGCTTCTTTCTCTAATTCGGTTTTTTCATTAATGAATACTTCTGAAAGTTTTCCTTTTATTCGAGAGAGAATCTCAACTACTTCCTTTTCGTCAAAGGAATCTAAATCTTTACCATTGATAAATAACTCTTCATGTTGGACTGGAATCTCAATTTTTTTCTTTGAAGTAATCCATTTTTTTTCGATATACAAGTGTCCATTTTCCTCTTTTTTAGTAACATCAAAATTCTCATTATAAAGTGGAATCCTGCTCACTAATTCCTCCGATTTGATAAGTTCATTATCATTAATCTTATCTAATTCGCTAATACCTCCAAAGGTACTATTATTTGCCAAATTTATTCCGAAAACATCCTTATCGTTAGATTGTGATTTCAAAATTCTATCCCTTAATAAAGTGTATGAAATAGTATATACATCTTTTATTTTGTTCAAAAAAGGTGTGTAATATTAGATTTATTATTTTTTTTCTAGGATAGAAGCATGGAATTCTGAATGTACTAGATTCCTGGGTCTAATAACTATGGGATAAGAATTTTGAATGAGTTCAAATTTATTTTCAACATTGAGGTAAATCTTTGGCACGGTGTCATCTTTTGGCATTTCTTCTTTTATTCTGATCACACTAATCCTTGTGTGAAAGAAAGTTAATAAACCTAATTAGATTGAGGCTTTATCTTTTAAAGGCAAGTAATTGCGTACTGTTAGACTTGCTCACAAGTAACCTAACTTGTGTGAGAGAGATTACATCCAGAATTGACCATATCTAGAGGACAAAATAAAGATAAAACAAGCGGTACCTTAATCTCGTTAGTTCTAATCACATGAGCAACAGAGGGTTCAGTGCAATGCCACTTGCATTCATTTAGTTTACTAACTGCTTAACGTAATCTAAATTTTCCTTGTCCCCTCTTAAAGAATCGATTGGTGTTTCCAATATGAAAGGCAAGTCTGTTAATCGCTTGTCATTGACCAGTTTCTTAAAGCCGCTTTCGCCTATTTTTCCCAGGCCAATATGATAGTGCCTATCGAGCTTGGATCCAAGATCACCCTTAGAATCATTAAGATGAATTAATTTCAAATGCTTAAATCCTATACATTTTTCCACCAAGTCAAGCAAATGATCGATTCCCTTATCTGTTGACAAATCATACCCTGCTGCAAACAGGTGACAGGTATCTAGACAGATACCATATTGAGATGTGCCTAGTGCCTCAAGTATGAGTTGAATTTCTTCCACCTTGCTACCAATACTATTTTTTTGGCCAGCACTATTTTCTAGTAATATTTTTACATTATTCTTCGACAATCCCTTATCTACATGATCTTGAACAGCTCTCTGACAGGCATCGACTAATTGGGATATTCCATTCTTCTCGCCCTTTCCCAAATGACTTCCTAGGTGAATGACTAGATATGGTATGCTTAAGGAATTACAACGAGTTATTTCATCTGTAAGCGCAGTGACGGATTTTTCATACATTTCACTGGTAGGTGCGGATAAATTAGGTAAGTAAGGCATATGTACTACTACAGAATTGGGATTGATAGAGCTCTTTTGCAAGCTTTCCTTAAATTGAAGTACCTCGTCTTCTCCTAAAACCTTGGCATTCCATTGTCTTGGATTCCTACTAAAGATCTGAAAGGATGTACATCCGATACTAGTAGCATTCGCTACCGAATTAGAAATTCCACCTGCTATAGAGACGTGGACACCAAGTTTTAATGCCAATACATCTGAAATTACGTCATACACACATAAAGTTTAATGGTAAAAGATTTTGTAAAATATACTATTTTGCGTAAGTCGCTTCTTGAGAATCTAGGGATACCATACGAATCTATGTTGATACGAATTTAACACGTCTTAACTTTATTGTTAGATAGCTTTTCCACATAGGATTGAACAATAACGTTCTATGAGGTAAATTGACCGTTATTATTATAAATCATGTGTAAATTATTTTACACACTTTATTACAAGATTATTTGAAGATATTTTTACTATAGATTAATCAAAATAAATTAACATTATTTGTTTTCAAACTGCTTATATCGTTTGTTTGATTGCTATGGTTAGACGAGATGAATGATAAAGATCTAAATATAGTTTGGGTATGTACTCAATGTAATCAAAATTTCTTATTTTATTCAGATATTCAGGATCACAAGGCAACGACGGGTCATTCCAGAATATATAAATTTGATTTATTATCCGGGCGCATGATAGATAAGATCGAAATGAGCTGATTAGATATACATAAAAAGAGGTCAATTCAATCAATATCAAAAGCCGGGGTCGCCTAGCCTGGAAGGGCGCAAGCCTGGAAATCTGGTACTATAGAGCTTGTGGCCCGTGAGGGCCTCGAGGGTTCAAATCCCTCTCCCGGCGCTGATTCAAAACTAAATTACGATTTTTTGATGCTTTTAACGTTAGTTCAGTACTGAATTCAGTAGTTCTATAGCACGCTTTAGAAAGAAAGAAGCATTCAAACCCTCGAGGCCCTTGCAGTCCTCCAGACTCGTTACTGAATTCATTAGCAGCAGCAACTTTTCATAGCTAGAATATTGTTTAGGATTATCGTTTTTTTCTTGGTTTATAGAGGATGAGATCCATACTCTTACGCTCTCATGTACAGAAAAATGGATGGGATTTATCAGCAAATAGAGCAGACAAAAGCGAAAGTTCTTTATACAAGGAGTCTAGTCTTTTTCTAATTAAGCACCTTATCCTTCTATCATAGGATTTTGATACTTCTTTGTGCCCTTGAACGTATTGAATTTCGGCCTTCGAAAAATGATAAATATTATTCGACAAAGTCATGAATCAAGCTTTTTCTACTTGCCCGTAGGGGGACTTTTCTACTCAGATCATTCAAAAGTCCGCACTATCTGTTAATACAGATTCCCTTTTTGGAATTATATCTCCAAAGATAAACTTAAAACTGAATTCATGAATGATCTCCAAATATGTCAGCTGATGTTATGATTGACTAATGCTCAACAGCCACTATTTAATGTCTTTATTGAGTGTTATATAGACACTCTGTTGCACTCATACCGTGGAGGAGGACTTTAAGAATCCGTACCACTTAATATTTTGGAAACTTTATTATAAGTTATAGTACATTTTACCGCAACTTTATATACTAAGTGTGGCAATTGACGATGATGTTGGAGAAAAAACCCAATTTAGATAAGCAAATTATATGTTCATGTATAGTTGCAATCTTTCTTATAACAGTACCTTTGACAGGATCAGGAATTTATGTTTTAGGACAGAATACGACTGAAGCAGATATGATGCAAAATACGACTAAAGCAGATATGATGCAAAATGCAACATTACCGAACGTTGTTAATGAGACGGTGGTTGATGAATATGATTACTATGGTCAGCCTATTTACTACACAGAAGATGATGACGATGACGATACTGATAATGATGATAGCGACAGCTCTAATGGGGAAAACAACTACTACTATACTGACAATAGTGGTAATGCTTACTACAAGGATGAGAATGGTAATGCTTACTACAAGGATGAGAATGGTAATGCTTACTACAAGGATGAGAATAACAATTCGTATTATACGGACGTTCAAGGTCATCACTATTGGTATGATAACGATGGTCACAAGTACTATTACGTAGATGACAACCATAATCAGAAATTTCATTATGATGATAATGGTAACAAGGTAGTTCATGACGACAGAGGAGATAGTAGGACTGCTTACGATAGTCATTCTAGTGGAACTCACACTCACTATTCGCTCTTTAGTAATGGTAACCATGTACAACAAAGCGGCGGTGGTTCGTTTGTCCATCATAATGATGTTAATCATCAACACACTGGCGGTGGCTTTTCACCTCAAGGGGGCTTTTCACCTCAAGGGGGTGGTGATTTCGGCGGCCACGGGCGTAGATGAGTTAATCATCCATGGTTCAATTAGATCGAGGTAGACAACTAACTCCACCCGATGGTTTGACAAATTATGAAAGTAGTGGGATGATTTCACATGCTATCAAAATATATCATATGAAGAATATTACCAAACTTGCTTGACAATATTAGTGATTAAAGGATGGAGACACGATAGCCATTCTCGACTAAACGTATAAAGTATAACATTGACGGACCAAACCATTGTGAAGCACGTGGAGGTATTTTTTTGCAATGACCGTAGTAATTATTGTGAAAGAAATAACTAGGTCAATGCGGATCAAAAGTGTTTATACTGTTATGAAACATCCTTCACAGGTAACAATAGTTTATCTTAGTTGTGGTAGTGGGGCGGCTAACCTTATAATATCAAAAGGTTTAGTATTTATTTTCTGTTCTATTCTTTTTCAGACTTGCATTATAGATTCAATAACTTCTAGAGAGAATTAAGAATTCTGTTAAGAACAAATAGAATTTTGAGATTGACTTTACTCTGTTTAACTTTATAGACTGATTAAAAATGTTGGAACCTAAACGTAGCTCGGCCGCCAAACATTCAATCTAATATCCAGGATAGAATCTGACCGTCGCCAAAACCATAGGATCATATACCATCACAAGCCAGCGGAAGTCATCTAAAAAATTTTATCTAGGTTAACCAACTATAACTTATCATCAAGGATTTATTGATCATTGCATTCTCGCATCAATACACAGATCTAAATCCATCGTCTCAAAAATATTCGGGTATGCATAATATAGTCGATTTAACCGATATTACATCTCTGAAATATCATATTAAAAACTATAGTTTTGAGAAATAAGGAATATATGTGTTCACTTGTAGTAACTATAATTCGGTAGAGAACCTTAATGTGATATCAAATATCATAATTGTTTGAAATATTAACTGCTAAAGTATGTGTTACTATTGAATCGATCGCAATTGAAATCATTACGAATTCCCAACGTCACTGCTTTGATTCACATGAACAATTCAATGATCTATTGTTCGAAGGAAACAATCTATATCAAAGTTTTGTATGGAGTTATAAGAGATCCAACGAAAGCATTAAAACAAATGTTTCCTGGCTATGTCAGAATAATATCTAAAAAAAATATAAAAAATGGTAATCAAAATGTAGAAAAAAAGAAGAGTGGTTATTTAATAGTGTTTCTTTATTGCTGACCTAATCCGTTGTTGCCGTCATCTAAGTTAATTTTAAAGTCCAGGTTATTGCATGAGGCTATAGTATCATCTTCGGTTTCACAAATTGATTGCTCAGTTGTATTTGAAAATTGATCTATAAGTTGTATAGCTTCATTAGATTTTTTGTTTTTTCCACCAACATATGCCAAGTTTTCACCATAGGCTACAACTGAGCCTAAGAGTGCTGCTGCAATAAACACTGACAATACTGATAGTTTGACTTTTTTAACCATGATAATAAGTATGGAATTCAATATAACTGAGTTGGGGAACCTGTTCCTGAAATATCTTCTTTAAAGATCATTCCAAAGAATATTCTGCAATAATAGCACAGTTATATTAATTTGAATAACTTGACATAGTGTGCAATTTGGAATCACGAAAAAATTTTAGAAATTGTTGGCGTGCCACAGTTCTTGGACCATGATGTCGATAAAAACTTAACCAATCTCATAGACAGTGGAAAATTGCTTTTCAAAAATGTAGACATTTGCAAAGGGTGTATTTAGAACCGACTGTCCCGAAAAAACTTGGGAAATCACAGAATGTGGAACAAATATCGATGACCTTGTCATCCTTTTTGATATCTGTTTAATTCATATAATCGTAATTTGATTTGTCAATTTAACAATGACCATTAATCATAAATTTACATATTACTGTACAAATATCTCAAAGAGTAGTCTTTTGTCTTAAATCTAAGAGTTTTGCAGTATTCATTTCCCTTCCCTAAGCTCACAATACTCAAAAATTGGTTGTTCCAATGGCTTACCCCTTTTTAAGCAGTAAAGTTCTAAAAAATTGTTAAGACAAGATTGCCTAAGAATCCATGAGAACAGATATGATATGAGGGCCCCCTGTTAAACTACCATTTATAATGTGCTGTAACTGTGAGTAAAATCAAAGACTTGTTAGAGTCTTGTTTTACTAAAACATTCGATATCACTTATACTCTAGCAAACTAAATTTTTTTACCCATGAACGTAGCCATAGAAGGAAATGGTATGTAAAACCACAATACCCTTGTATGGCTAGTAAAGTGGATCTGGTACTGTCGAGAAGTGTACAGACAAGATTTTATACACTTAATCTATGGGATTATGTACTGGACTATTTATGCTCTATTGACAAGACTTTTCTCACTAAAGATAGGATGTTTGAGATATCTACTGCATTAATAATAATATTCGCACTGGTTAAAGACATCTCCACTTTGCACTTTATACTGAGGAATGTTTGTCATTTAATCCGAATCGGGTGCGCAATCTATTCTTCGCATAAACTTGAACTTGTCCATACATCAGAACTGATATTAATCCGACTATTGCTCCAATCGCCAGAGATAATGGAAACACAATAGCAAAGGAATTAACGAAAATTGGGAGGACATCAACCAGTGTTGTAAATTCCATGTCGGAAAGACTCAACGGCATAAGGTAATTGCCTAGTGCTAGAGGTAATAACGGATATCCAATTATATAAAATAATGACCCGGCTATTGCACCAGCCAATATCGATCTAAACTTCACAGTAGATGTCTTTCTCATGAAAGGTAATTTTCCATGTATCATGAGATCAATAATGATAAAGGGCACAGCAGATAATAAATAATAAGGTAAAAAGAGCGAGAGTTCTTGTGAAGGCAGAATTGTCGAAACGGAATTTAGGATAATTACACCAATACCTACCAAGCTAATATAACCGAATTTCTTGAAAGTACTAATCGTTAATAAAATAATAAATGAATTAACCAATGGTAAAAAGACCAAAGCTAATAAAGATTCCAGGAGAGGAGAGAGATTAAAATTGAATAATTCGCCATTGGAGATTGGTAACGAGAAAATGTAAACATATGTGATTAGGTTGACCCATAAAGCAATCAATCCAACTACAAGGAAGATGCGATTAACATTCTTAGAAACCGATTCCTTTAGACGAGAACTTAATAGGATTAGTCCCATTACTGTCCCAATTGAATTAACAAGCATTCCTGTTATTAACAATAGATGAGTAGGACTAAGAAATCCATCAACTCCAAAAACTTCATGCCAAATAAAATCACTTGGTCCCGAAACTATAGAGACTGCTGATCCTATTATTAAGAATTTAAAAGAAAGAGAGAGAGGATCTTTTCTGATTACTGCATTCGTTATCAGCAAATAAGCTGCAATTATGGCAGAAATGGACAGAAGCAATATCCCACTATACAAGAGAGTATGCGAGGGAGTAAAGAAGGTTTCTGGCTGTAGTAACAAATGAGAAGTCACATCCCAACTACCTCCACTAATTTGAAGAATTGAACCCGTAGAAGCAATACAGAATAAGAAGATACATTTATGTAACTTTTGTTCGCTCAAAAAGGGCCTCGAAAACATAGACTTTATGTCAATATTAGACATATAAATATTACTGACCAGTCAGTCATAATACAGGGTATAAACATCTAGTGAGATTAGAAAAACAAAAATCATGAGACTCAAGGCCTTTCTAACATACTCTTTTTGATATTCATAAAAATGTGGAGGCAGATCGAAAGAGGGTTATATACATCTTTAATGCAGCATGAGAACAACAAAACTTGGATTGTAAATTCGGCTAACTTTATGCTTAGCTATGTTCATGCACGCGGCAATATGTTAAATACGTATTATACCCTAAATTTCGTAATCTCGTTTGAAAGAGGGGACAAAATCAATTATATTATCATACTTTCTCACAAAATCATTACCTTTAGGAGTTGCCAAAAACCTTTGTTGTTTTTCATCGAACGTCAATAAATCAAGCCTTATCAAGTCAGCAAGATATTGATTAAGGCGTCTATAGGAACTATAATAACTTAATTTATTTTTGGTTTGGTACTTGCCAATG
>QCWC01000150.1 GCA_013114705.1 Candidatus Nitrosocosmicus sp.
AAGAAACTCCACTCACATTTCAATTAATAGTAAGTACTGATTCTGCAAGAAGTGATCCAGATTCTGTGACTGTGTCTGTTACCCCCGCTGTCATACCTCAAACCCCTGATACCCCACCAACCAACCAACCCGATCCTCAAACACCTGATACCCCCCCAACCAACCAACCCGATCCTCAAACACCAGGTCCAGTCGAGTTACAAACAGTGACTGAATCCTGTAACACTACAAACGAACCTTTTGATCAAGGTACATTAACAATAGCAACCGATCAAAGTTTCACTCAAATCTATAAAATTACGCCAAATCCTTATGGTTCTGAAGATTCATTGTACTTTGTAAATAATGATTTCTTTGACTGTACAGCTGATGATTCATTAATTTCGTTGAATGGTTTAGATTTTGGTTGGTACCAGATAGAAATTTTAGACGAACAAAACTCAGACAATAACAAAGTTTTTGATATTTCAATTAATCAGAATCTCCCATCACCAGTCATTTACTTGTTTGAAAAAATTTTTGAGCCGAATTTGGATTACGAACGAATACCTTCTCAATACATTGTATGGTTAGATGAGAGTGTTACGTCAGACGCTGAGACGGTATCTGAGGACTATTCTCAGAATGGCAAGATTATACATATTTTTGAGAATCCTCCAGGCTTTGTAATCAACATGTTCGGAAGTGGATCAATAAATGAAAAGGAATTTGTAAGCAAGCTTGCAAGTGATTCAAGAATATTTGCCATAAATCAGGATTTGTTTGGCAAAGTTTCCGCTTTAAAATATAAAAATCAAACTATTCCAAGTAGTCTTGAAAGGATTAGTGCCAACATACTGAATCTTACAGTTGCTAATGCTACCCAAAATAGTGACCTTACCAGTACGAACCAAAATTTGAATTTCTCAAATGTTGATATTGCGATTATTGACACCGGAATAAGTCTTAACCATCCCGATCTAAATGTGTACAGAAATATTTCATTTATTGAAGGAGTACCTAACGGTAACGACGATTTGGGACATGGAACACACATTGCAGGAATTGCAGCAGCAATGGACAACTCCTTTGGAGTTTTGGGTGTTGCACCCGGCGCAAAATTGTGGGCAATCAAGGTTTGCGATGCAAATGGAAATTGTCCACTTTCGTCCCAAATTCAAGCAATTCAGTATGTAAACCAACATGCAGATGAAATTGATATTGTAAATTTAAGTATTGAAAATCCTCCATCTGACAAATTAGATAAGGCCGTTACAGAATCCATTTCAAAGGGAGTAATTTATGTGGTAGCAGCTGGTAACAGTAATACTAATATATCTGCTACATCGCCTGCTCGAGTTCCTGGGGTAATAACAGTATCTGCTATTTCAGATAGTGATGGTGCATGTGGTGGTCGGGGAAATAACACGATCGGCGGCCCTGATGATTTTGCTGCTTCCTTTAGTAATTACGGAAAAAACATAGACTTTGCTGCCCCTGGTGTTGATGTTTTCTCTACATATTTAGGACAAAGTTATGCTTTTGACAGTGGTACTAGTATGGCAGCTCCTATTGTTGCCGGCCAGGCTGCTTTGTACAAGAGTTATTATCCTGAGGCTTCGTCAGAACAGGTGATTTCTGCACTGCTCAATTCTAGTATTCCTTATACCACGGCCTGTGCGGGAGAGAGTCATGGACACTTTGAGGATATCCAGGACTTTCATCAAGAACCACTGATTTATTCAATAAACATTCCAGCTAAAGTTCCTAATGCGAGTCAGACTCCCTAGTTAAACCCATCCTTTTATTGTTCATTCATCTTCGTTAACTTGAAATTAATAAAATTACAATGCTAATTTTAGATAAAACCAGTTTTAGTCAATTTCGTCATAGATAACGATGTAATAAATTAAATATGCATAGCGCAAATCTAATGTATGGAATGTGCAGTTTATGATACATATGTCACAAAAAAAGATGGCAGAATAATGCATTTTGATGTCATCGTAGAGGCAAGTACCCCACACGAAAAGGCTATTGAATACGGTAAGGAATACCTTAAAACTGTGGACCAGGGTGGCCAAAAAATGACTCAAGAGGAATGTCAATTCTGTCATATTCAAGAAGCACCACCAATAGTTGCTAAAGATATTGAAAAATCTGGTTATTATATCCAAAAAATGGAAGGCTGTCCTTAAACTCTCGACAATGGCACATTAAATTTTTAAATTGCATCAATTTTTTTGTTTGTTCGTTTATAGTTTTAAACAGACT
The DNA here is from genome assembly GCA_013114705.1 of Candidatus Nitrosocosmicus sp. Taxonomy (GTDB): domain Archaea; phylum Thermoproteota; class Nitrososphaeria; order Nitrososphaerales; family Nitrososphaeraceae; genus Nitrosocosmicus. The sequence continues at coordinate 2,254 of QCWC01000150.1, forward strand.
CCGCAGGTCTAGCTACTAAATTTGTTTTTATATCAATAAGCTGTGCAAAAGTGCCTCCATCTAAAAAACTCCAAATAACTAAAATTCTTAATCTTAATATTTAGACTCTTTTCAATTAGTTCAAGACAATATTAAATGGCTTTTTTCTTTACTAGCCCAATTGGGTTGGGGCATATTACACGTGACATAGCGATATTAGAAAAAATGCCTGAACTTGCTAGTACCGTTGATCTGACGATGATAACTGGACTTAAAGCATATGAACTTGTATCTACATATCCTAAAAACCGATTAGAAAAAATAAATTTACAATTTTATGACTTGTACAAACCTCCAGATTTCTTCATTTCAAATGGAGTGCTGAAGAATAACTTTGTATGGCTATTACTTTATCTTTGGTATTACAATAGATCAAAGACTCTTGCAAAAAATCTGCTGCTGATTTCTTCTCATTATGAAAAATCGCAATCAAACTTGGTAATCTCTGACGAGGATTTTGCATCCATATCTGTAGCGAAGGACACTGACAAACCCAGGATCTTTATCACGGATATCCTAAATACTCGTTTTATTGAATCCAAAATGCTGTCCGGAGTAGAAAGCTTTCTTAATAATATCATGTCCAAGTTGATGCAATCCTGTAATTGTGTGATTGTTCCAGAATTGGGGGACAACAAAGACAACATAATCTATGTCGGTCCTATTGTTAGAGAGATATTAACAAGCAGAACCGAATTAAGACGTCGATTTTCACTCTCTCGAAAAACAATTCTAATTACTACAGGGGGGACCAATGCTGGAAAATATTTGAGCAAAAAAGTACTTGAAGTTCTCCTCGTACTAATCAGAAGGTTTGATTTTGATTTGATTCTCTCTTTTCCTTATGAATTACATGTCTCAGGGTTTGAGGATCATGCTTTTAGAAATATTGGGTTTGTTCCAAATATTCATGAATATATATTTGCGGTAGATTTGGTTATTTCCCTTGCGGGAAAATCTACTATCGACGAGTGCAGTATTTATGGTACTCCTGGAATCTTTATTCCAATAAAGAATCATTTTGAGCAAGAAGAACGGGCATTGAAATTTGGCTTTTCATATGATGATATTAATCGACTGGAGGAGATAATAGAGGAATACCTATCCAGTATCGGAGCAAGAAAAAAATATAATGTTAAAAACGGTGCAATGCAGGCCGCACAGATTATATCCGAATATCTGAATGAATAATAACCGGCTAACACATTAGATTTCAGTGTTGGAGCAATTAATAATTGCAAAGTTCGGCGGTTCTGCGTTAGGAGTAGATGGTGTCAAAATTCCTGTAATCATAGAGAGAATCAAAGAATTAAGAAAAAATTCCAAAATAATTTGTGTTTTTTCTGCTCCACTCACAAGCTATGAAGGAAAAAATCTGTCGATGACTGATGTAGCAATCCGAATTTCTCGGAATTATGCTACGTCAAATCCAGTAGATATAGATATCCTCAAAAATGTATATCTCGGAATATCAAGAAAATATCTTTCGAGTGGAAATCAAAAGAAATTTGAAAATGAATTAGAGAAATTTAACAGAACTGTTCTTATTTCCCTAAAGCAAGTGGCAGAAAACAGGAGATTTGTGGATGTAAGTAGATCACGTATTCTTGCCTATAGTGGAGAGATTGTAATAGCTAGTCTTATGAATTATATTTTGAGATCTAATGATATATTGTCATCAAGTGTAAATATCGATGAATGGCCCATTATAACTGATGACAACTTTGAAGCGGCTAATTTTATGCTAGATGAATCAAAGAAAAAATTGGATGGTTTAGTTAATCTCGTCAATGAGAATGATGTTGTTTGTATCGGTGGTTTTATAGGGAAAACAATAGATGGCCTTGAGACTACATATGAGAGGGGTGGATCAGACAGATCGGCTGCAGATTTAGGCATTCTATTATCCTCAAAGTTCAATGTGAGCCTTGATTTTGAAAAAGATAACTCTGTTTTAAGTGCTGATCCAAAAGTAGTCTCTAATAACTTACTTAATGTAAAGACCCTCTCATATAACGAAGCTAAACTTGCTGGAATGTTCGGTATGAAAATTTTGGATCCAATTGCTATCAAGGATATTGATGACCATGATTTAAGTTTGCTTATTTTGATTACAAATATATCAAATCCCGATAATTATACCCAAATCATAAAAAAAGTTCCAGAAGATGAAAATGAGATTGAACCTAAAATTAAGATTGTTACTGGCAAAAAGAATTGTGCAATAGTGAGAATGGAATCGATTGCTGCATCGCATATTGCTGCATTGTTTGAAAAACAGCGCCAATACCACGATTTTGTTAAATTATCTCCCTACAAAAAAGACAATCAGGAGATAACTCGATTTTTGTTTTTAGATGGGGATTATGTTAGGAGACACGAAAAAATATTTCGCGCGTTTTATCCAAAAGTGGAAATGGTTTACGGTAGAGGAGTGGTTACTTTGATAGGTGACTCTATGTGGAAAATTCCAAAGATTGTATCTGAAACAAGTAGTATCGTAAGTCAGCAAGACATAAACATACTTAATATTGACGCTCAAGAGGAAACCTCCCGTATCCTAATTCTCGTCGAGGATCATAATGTAGAGGAAGTTATTCGATCAATACACTCAAAAGGCACGATAATTAATTAATTAATTAATAAATTATTTTAGGGATTTTTAATGCTCGAGAGTGATAAGATTTGGATGGATGGACAATTAATCGACTATCAAGAAGCAAAGGTTCACGTTTTAACTCATGGGTTGCATTATGGAACTGGAATATTTGAAGGAATTCGCTCCTATTCTACTGAAAATGGTCATGCTATATTTAGATTAAATGATCACATCAAACGCCTCTATAATAGTGGAAAGGCATATTTTATGCAGCTTAGATATGAACCTGAAGAATTAAAAAATGCTACAATAGACGTTGTTAGAGCCAACAAGTTGGGAGATTGTTATATCAGAATTATTGCTTTTTACGGATACGGCAAGTTGGGGGTAAACCCGTTACCAAATAAAGTTTCTATTGCGATTACTGCTTGGAAATGGACCGAACATATTAGAAAAGAAGATTTAGAACTTGGAATTCATTTGATGGTTTCTTCATGGGAGAAAGTGGGATCTCGAAGTCTTCCTACTCATGCAAAAGGGGTTGCGAACTATGCAAATTCTGCACTTGCAAGAATGGAAGCATTAAAGTCCGGTTTTGATGAAGCTATAATGTTAAATTCCAATGGTCATGTGGTGGAAGCAAGCGCCGAGAATATCTTTTTAGTAAAGAATGGTGATTTGTATACTCCCCCAATTTCCAGTGGAGCTCTTGAGGGTATAACTAGGGATACAGTTATTGATATTGCTGAGAGAAACAATGTTAAAGTAATTT
>QCWC01000151.1 GCA_013114705.1 Candidatus Nitrosocosmicus sp.
ATTAATCCTATCTACCAATGTGGCTTTCGCTTCAATTGCAAGTAAGTATAATTTGAAGTTCCTTGATGAAGGAATGATACAACAAATGAAAACCCGTTCAATAGAACATGTAACCGATATTTACTTTGACAAGAAATCATTAGGATCAGAAAAGAAACGATTGATATCGATTGCAGAATCACAAGATTTGACTCCCAATTTTATATGAAACCTTTGAATGGATGGTTTAAAGTCTGGTTTTGATGATTCTGTTATTGGCAGATCTGGAAGACTTCAAATACACATGATTATCCATATAAGATTACTTTTATACTTTGAAAGCAAATCTATTTTTTAAGCGTTCGGGTTGAAAATCCAAAGTAAAAATAAATCCTCATTGATTGTAACCTCTGTATTAGGAAATGATAAAAAAATTTTAATTTTGAACCGAAGTTTGTCGACAAAGACACTGCAGAACAAATGGGCTGGGATCAGTGGATATATGGAGCCTAGTGAAGATCTACTATCTCGCGCACTACTTGAGATTTACGAAGAGACAAAAATAGACAAGCATCAATTGATATTGCACAAGATATTGGATCAAATTTCGATATACTTTGAACCTGACACAATTTTCTTAATCCAACCATTTTATTTTTTATCGTCCACCCAAAAGGTGATACTAAATTGGGAGCATACAGAATATCGGTGGATCGGTTTACCTGATGTAGACAAGTACGAATTTGTACCAAGATTTAAAGAAATTTTGAAAATTTGCTTTGGTCGATTCTAGATGTTCCTATCCTATGCCACAAAATTGATAAAAGGATAAAATTAGTGCGTTTTTGCTATCTTCACTAATTCCCTTAAATGAGACAATGAACGAACTTGTGCACCGTTTACCTTTTTGTATAAAGCCCAAAATTGTTCGTTAGTAATATCTTTTCTCTCCTTTAATATTTTCAGATGTTTTCGCATAGAACGAACTTTGATGACATATACTTCTTTCTTTCCTACTCTTGCAGTTTTTTTTCCTTTTTTTGAACCGGGGCCTGTCCCATGTTTCTTTTTAGTTTCAAGTTTTGACCTTGTTCTTCCTCTAGATGTTCCTCTAACCGTGGCCGTCCAAATTGATCCGCTATTTATCAAAGCACGTATATTGTCCCTGGTAATAGAATCAGCTACATCATCTAATTTGTCAGGTTCAAATCTAATCCTATTGACTCCCACTCCAAGAATTCGAGATGCTAGTTCCCTCTTTTTGTGTATATTTACGACCATTTCAATCACTTGTTTTGCTCTTGCTCAGATTCAGCAACTTTTACTTTGGACGTCTTTAGTTCGGGTTTTTTTCCATTAAGGACTTTAATTCCAATTGATTCTGCCTTTAATATTATTTCCAATCTTTTCTTTTTACCTACAGTGTGAGCGATACGAGCTGCATCTTTATCCTTGTTTAATTTCAATAATTCATTTACGTTGTGAATAAGATTATCTACATATCCAGAAGGATGTAAACCCCTAGCAGCTTTGGGTCCCCCATAGCCAATTTTTACTAATGCTGGTACACCTGACACTTGAAGTCTCATCTTGTTATCTATTCCCTTAGGTTTTCTCCAGTTTTCTGCAAGTCTTTTATACCTCCAACTTTCTTGTCTTTTGAACTTTGGTCTATGTTCGGAAACTTTTTTACGTTGGTCAAGGAGATCACCATTAATTACCATAATACTTTTTTATTCTTGTTTGAATAAATAAATATGTTTCCGACTGGTAAGCAGAAAATAACGATTATCAGCATACAAAAATAGTTATCTCAATACTAACATGAAGTACTAAAAGATAAGGAAATGGAAAAAGATAAAAGCTTTAATTTACAAAATTAATTTAATGAGTAAATACGAATTGCCCCAACTCCCTTATAATTTTGACGCATTGGAGCCATACATTGATGCAAAAACGATGGAAATCCATTATACCAAGCATCATCAAACATATACTAATAATCTAAATGCCGCTCTTGAAAAGTGCTCTGAGGATGTTCAAAATAAGGATATTACAGTCATACTAAGTAGCCTTGATATAATACCAAGTGAATTAAGAGGCGCAATAAATTTCAATGGAGGTGGTTTTGACAATCACAGAATTTTTTGGAATAACATGACTTCAAATGGTGGAGGTGAGCCACAAGGACCAATTGCAGAAGCTATTAATTCTACGTTTGGGAGCTTTGCAAATTTCAAGGAGAAATTCACAACTGCCACGGTGGGAATTCAGGGAAGTGGCTGGGGATGGCTAGTATTCGATCCGATAAATACCAAGGTTGATTACAAATCCATGCCAAATCAAACAAGTCCAAGAACAGAAGGCTTGATACCACTATTAGGTTGTGATGTCTGGGAACACGCTTATTATTTGAAATACCAAAATAAGAGACCAGATTACGTCAATGCTTGGTGGAATCTAATAAACTGGCAAGATGTAAATGATAGATACGAAAAATCAAGAGAGAAATGACCTATCCGAAATTTTTATTCGGTGATATCTATCCTTGCAAAGCTTTCGCGGAGAGTAGTATTCACGCTCATGCTATAATTATAAATAATCTCTGAATAATTCCTCAAGATAGGGATATTTTCATCTAATGTTTTGGTCAATGAAAACCCAGGACAATCACCAGTAAATTGATAGGATGCGTGGACCGATACCCTATTATTTTCATTCTGTGTCCATGAAAAAAAGGGATAAAGCGAACAAACTCCGGGTTTAGATGAGTTAATACTACAAGACCCTCCACCGTTTAAGAAACGACATGTGATCTGTTCTCCGTTCTCAGCTTCACCTTCGGTCTCACTTCTTTTAAGATTTACCATTGTCAGAGTAGTAATAATTTGCGATTCCTTCCTGAGAGTAGAGTTAGTATGTTCCCATGTAGCTACATACGTTTCCTTCTCTAAAAAATCTGTGCGGTTTGGATAACCTAAACCCTTTGAAATTACAGATATATCTCTAGATGTTAAAGGAAGCCTGCCCTGTTTTTCACAGCAATTATGACAGTCAGGCCAAAGGCAATCCCAAACCACAAACTCAGAGGTCTCTGAGAGGTAAGGGATATGATAGGTAACTTGATTCAATTTTAAGAGGTAATCCCTAACATCTGATCTAAGTCCAAGATGTATATCACGAATCTTAGGGTCAATAGTCCACTTCTTTGAAAGTTTTTCTAGTGCGATTAAAACCTCATCCGATTTCTCAGATTCCCTACTTATAGGGGTCATGTATTAGAATTATAAACCCGACTGTTTAAATGTGACTATGACTTCAATTCTGATCCTGCTGATCGAAAAAACAAGAAAATGACATTGGAAAATTACAAACAAAAGGAGAAAAGGAAGGGCAAACATGCATCTTCTACCGAAAATCGCCGTTTGGTTTGGGAGCACGTTATTTGGCCCCTTATTTTGGATGTCAATAGAAATTACTTTACTTTGCAAGAATATCATAGGAAAAGAGATATGGTTTGTAATGAGAAAGAGATTCTTCCTTCAAAAATAGCTGGCGGATTCGTCTCACTTTTAGTAAAAGGGATAGTCGTTCGTGAAAAAAGCATATACTCCATTCATTACAAACTAATTCCTTATATGAGGAAAAAAGCTCATTTAGACTATGGAACAGTAATAAGAGAAATTAATACTAAGAAATAGTCTTTTTTTCAAAATCTAGTTGTTCCACCCGCATCCTAGAGATAAAATAAAATATTGGAATATTGTAACAACAAATGTAGCTCGTGAAGCCCGGTCGAACCAAATTTCATGGTGCCGAATCTAGTGGTCAAACTCCAAAAAAGGGCTAGGGATTTCAGGCTCTGGATCTTATAGAAAAGAAACCTGGAGACAGCAGTTCGAATCTGCTCCGGGCTACTTGACTCACAGAATTTATTTTATTGTGCTTGTTTGTAACATCAATGATAACCTAAATCAAATGAGGTCCGGCCCCGATTATTTCATCAGAAATGGGCTCGAATTTTTTAAAATTATTAATAAATAATCTCGCTAACCTCTTTGCAGAAAAGTCATATTGATCTTTGTCGTGCCAAGTATTTCTAGGATTTAAAATACTAGAAGGTACGTCAGGACAGGATACGGGATATTGGAGGTTAAAAATATCGTGAGTTTCATATAAACTGTTTTCCAAAATTCCCTTAATTGCTGCAGATACCATCAATCGGGTATATTTGAGATCTATTCTCTTACCAATCCCGTATGGCCCTCCAGACCATCCTGTGTTTATGAGGTAAACTTTGGAGTCATGTTCAGTTATCTTTTCACCCAATAATTTTGCATATTCTGCTGCCTTCAATGGCATAAAGGGAGCTCCGAAACATTGGGAGAAGGTTTCTTTTGGTTCAGTAATACCTCTTTCTGTTCCAGCCAACTTGCTTGTATACCCAGACATAAAGTGATACATTGCACCCTCTTTTGATAACCTTGATATAGGAGGCAATACACCAAAGGCATCAGCAGTAAGAAAAATAACTACAGAAGGATGTCCACAAACACTTGGAATAACCGCTCCGGGTATAAAATCTAGAGGATAAACGACTCGAGTATTTTCAGTAAGGCCACTATCAGCAAAATCAGGCTCTCTCGAGAATGAATCGATGATCACATTTTCCATAACGGACCCAAACTTTATCGCGTTCCATATCTGAGGTTCTTTTTCTTTATTTAGATTAATACATTTAGCATAACAACCACCCTCAAAATTAAAAACTCCGGAGTCTGACCACCCATGTTCGTCATCCCCGACCAGTCGACGGTTTTCATCTGCAGATAATGTAGTTTTTCCTGTACCGGACAAACCAAAAAATAACGCAGATCGACCATCTCTTCCCAAATTTGTGGAACAGTGCATCGGAAAGACGCCTTTTTTCGGTAGTAAGAAATTCATAACCGAAAACATTGATTTCTTGATCTCACCAGCATAGGAGGTTGATCCCATCAGAATGAGATTCTTTTTAAAATTTATTATTATGAATGTATCGGAATTTGTTCCTTCACTATCCGGAATAGATGCAAAGTCGTTGAGAGACAAAAGTGTAAAATCGGGTTTAAAATCGATTAATTCGGTTTGAGTTGCGTTAATAAATATCTGATTAGCAAAAAGACAATGCCAGGCCTGATCTGTTATGACTCTTATAGGTAATCGTAACGATTTATCCGCACCTACATATCCATCAAACGTGTACAAAGTCTCTTCTAGCTTGTTCTTAGAGATATGCTTTTTCATGCGTTGTAGTATAGAATCAAAATTTTCTTCAGAAATAGGATGATTAATCTTACCCCAATCTACAGTGTTAGCAGTAATCTCGTCTCTGACTATGAATTTATCATCAGGCGACCTACCTGTGAATTTTCCCGTCCTTACGGACAATGATCCCGTGGCAGATAATTGCCCCTCGTTTCTTAATAAGGCTGCTTCAACTAATCGGGGGACAGGTAAATTTCTTCGTCCCTCATTAATTGTAAAGTCCATCTCCTAAATTTGCATGATAATATCAATAGTTATAATCTTTGGGGTAAATTGTTATTAAAGATATAGATAATTAATTAAAAAAAATAATTATAG
>QCWC01000152.1 GCA_013114705.1 Candidatus Nitrosocosmicus sp.
TACATAAAGGATAGGACAGAGAATTTTGATGATTACTTTCCCTGCAGAATAAAGAACTGCAACCTAAAACATGTAAAAAACTGGTTGAACCTGTTTGTCGACTATCATAATAAGGAATTAAAACCTGTTAACTGAACAGAGCCCAATTCTCCATAGACTTGCTTAATAGTCATTAAAATACAAAATATGTTTACCTGGATTTTCCTGATTTGGTGTTCTTTTTGATGAGGAGTTGCGAAGAGAAAGGTCATGTAGGAATTGGAGGTTGCATGTCAGAGCTTTTTACAAGAAAGATAGAAATCTATAACTACAGGTCTTCTAAATAGGAGGTGAAAATTAAGATTTTAGAAAAGCACTAGATATCTTTAGTAGAGGATTTTTTTTTGACTCGAAGATTTTGAGAAGGAAGACTAAGATATCGCATTCGACAATGGATCATTCAATGACCTCAATCCGCTTAACTCCTATATTAACGACCATATAGAATTCATCGGCAATTTGGATTATATCACCCAGAGACATTTTTGAATGATGTCGTTTCCATTTTAGAGGTATTCCGAACGGATTTTCTTCATTCACAAATCTCATCCAAATTCGGCCAGGGTTTAAAACATTCTTAAATTCGGCTTCCCACACCAGCTCGTAAATAGTATAGAGGGCTATTCGGCTAACTTTTTGCAAATTGTACATTAATTCCGCATTAGTCTCCTTGTAAAAATAGACCCTAACTAACACAAAAAACCACCTTATATCGAATAACTTTTGATATTTATTACCTTTACAAACGAAGAGCAGTAATCAACGTCAGAATGGATAGGTATCATCACCATCTACCCAAAAAAAATTTAATCATACAATTAGGTGACTTTTCAAGGTAATTTGTATAGCAATTCATAAATAGATTAGTAGCGATTTGAGTTAAAGTTCTTTTTCATGAATGCTTCAAAGCAGGCATGATTAGAGCCCCTCAAGGGCTCCAAGTTAATCATACACTAAAGAATACCACGAGACAATGATAAGAAGTACATGGAAAGAAGCTGAAGCAGAAGAACTGAAAAGAGAAGAAAGTCATCATATTGGCCCGCATTGACATATAAAAGAAAGAATAGACATTCTTTAGTGATCAAATTTTACTATTGGTTATAGCAAGAAAATTGTGCAAACAATTCTATTCTGTAACTATCTATCAGTATATAACAAAGACATGGTTTCTGTTTGCAAGATAATGACAAAACTTTGTACGTATCTTCACAAGGTATGATAATCGGGGATAGCAATTTTATAAATATATACCAAGAATTCCCAATATCACCTCTTGCACGGGACTGACTCCAAAAAATATCCGCCAATTTAGTTAACTCTAATACATATTTTATGAACAAAGAGATATCTTTTTGACCCATAAGGTATCTATTTAATAAAATGAACTCTAAATAATATTATATTCAAAATCAAGTCTTTTCCAATATCTGTTTCTAATTTACGAAATAATCTTAAAAACTTTTATATCAATCATAATTAATTTTAATGTTGATTAAGGATACAAGTGACAAGACACATTATCAGTATTATCATGATGCGAATCAATTAATGATAATCGATGATGAAAAAGATTTGTTATTTGTATACAAGAGCGGGCTTGAAATTGATGGAATAGAGATATTCACATTTGATGATCCGATATCGGCCCTAGATGAATTTTCAAAAAACTCAGAAAAATATTGTATTGTAATTACAGACATGCGTATGCCAGTTATGAGCGGATACGAAATAATTAACAAGTTCAAGATGATCAACCCTAAAATAAGAATAATCATTATCTCGGCATATAACATAACTGAAAGTGAAATTAGCCAAAACCTAAATTCCAATATAAAAATAGACAGAGTAATTCGAAAGCCAGTCACATTAGAAGATCTAAGAAGAATGATCGAAGATATATGGAACGGATGCAAGACTACCCAATGAAATTAAACAATTTATTAAATTAACCTACTTTTTAACATACACTGATTTACCAACTAAATGGCATGAAATACTCATCAATACATCGAACAGTTGAAACCTAAGAACTAACTTCTCCTGATATTTCAGAAAAGTAAATGAGGTGCTATAACCTATGAAATAATATATAGTACAGTTATGAGCACGAAGGATTACAAGAACCCCATCCCCACTGTGGATGCAATAATTCAAAGGGGGTCGGATATTTTACTCATCAAACGAAAAAAAGATCCATTCAAGAATATGCTGGCACTGCCTGGTGGATTTGTCAATGAGAATGAAACGGTAGAGGAAGCGATTATTAGAGAAATAAGAGAAGAAACAACTCTTGAAATAAGGTTGTTGGAAATATTAGGCGTCTACTCAGATCCCAAGAGAGATCCACGAAAACATATCATGACTATTGTTTTTATAGGGGAGATTAAGGGAGACAAAAGCATCGAGGCCAAGGCAGCAGATGATGCTTCAGAGATCATTTGGCTAAGTTTAGAGTTAATAGAAAAAAACACATTCGCTTTTGACCATAAGAAAATTATCAATGACTATAAAGAGTGGATCCTCGGACACGGCACTTTCTGGTCGTCTAAAAATAGAGCCAATCCATGAAATCAATTGGCCATGTTCGATTCAGGCAAAGCGAAAACCGCTACTATTAGTTGATCACGAAATGAATTTAGCAGATTCAAACGCTTTACTACACCCAAAAAAAGATCCTACAAATGGCAGATTCCAAGTTTTTGGAAAGGAAATTTTTTACACTGGTTTCTAAAATTTCAAGAATAATGATAGCAGGGAATCGGGAACTAGGGGAACGGGAAGGGGTAAACCGAGTGATTAATCCCGTTTTAAAGCCTTTCTTACACGATCTTCCCGATTTTGACATTATTAAACTATTAAATAGCTTAGTTATGGGATTGTAGTTGAGATGGGTAATTTCAGTTTTCACTCAGATAAAATAGGTATCTCCTTTGATAGTCACTTGACAAATCACAATGATGAAATGAAAACATTGTTGCTAAAAATCAGAGATGATGTGTTTTCCTTAGGAGATAAAGTAATTGAAGAGGTTCGACCTCATAGGATTGTTTATGCAAAATCGTTAACCTTTCGCTACTTTTTAGATATTTATCCCAGACCAATGGATCTAGTGGTTTCTGTAAGAAGAAACAGAAGAGATCCTGCCAGAGAATACATTATTCGCAATTATGAGGAATGGAAAAACATCAGTGTAGAAATTTCTACAGCATATAAGGAAGTCTAACGTAGATGGATCAGTAAAGGTAGATATCTTCATAGGTTTCCCTTGAAATACCCTAAACTCGATTAATAAAATTAAGAACCCATGGTAACTACAACTAGAAATTCTCCTGAGTCAATTCGGGCGTTACTGCTTGCTAGCTTGCTTGTCTACCATTGTGATCCATGCAAGTTAGTTAACACATGGAGTGATTAAACAGTAATAAATAGAAGACTGACTTAATCCAAAGGATTGGACGCATACTTTGAGGAAGAACTAATTGATTTATTTACGTATTATTTGCAAAATCCCAGTTCCCAGGAATTGACATCAAAGAAAGAGCGGATAACAGAAATTGGTAGAGAATTATATCAAGATGGGGGTCAGGATTCAATGGAGAATATGTTTCATTCTGTATCGATTCGAATTAAAGAAGAGATTGGAAGTGACATTAGTAAATATCGCTCATGGTGGAACGAGATATCTGATGGATGGAACTACTAACGGTCCAAATTACTGCTATTAACGACAAATAAACAATTGACAGCTCGAGGATTAACAAATGTCGCATCGATTGATCTAAATTCAAGAAAAAAGTAAATTAAGACTAAAGATCCAGGCCATGTTTATATTTTGTAACAAGTAGTATAGCATAATTGGCCAAAGAGTCGAACGAAGATCCTAATCAAAAAACTACGATATTAAATCTATTTAATTCAGGTTTGGAACCTGAAATTATATCCCTCGAACTCGACATAGATGAAGATATTGTTAAATCAATAATTGAAAAAGAGAAAAACAAGGAAAAAAGAGGAAAGACAGACAGTAATATTTCTAATTATCTTATGAACAAATTTTATTTAGATGTAATCATAGATATCAATGCTATTACAAAAGAAGCTCAAATTAGAACTTGGAAAGCATTAAAATCAAAACCAGAACTAAACATAATCGTCAAAGAAACCCAGAGTATTTTAGAACAACATGCTGAATCCAAGTTAAAGTTAGTCATGTTGCATATTGATCTAGTAGGTTCCACGAAAATGGCTCTGACGTTACCAATTGATCGACTAACAACAATAATTAGAGCCTTTACACAGGAAATGACAAAGACAATAGCAATGTATGGCGGTTACGTTCTAAAATATATTGGTGATGCCGTACTAGCGTTTTTTGTAGTAGAAGACTATGGGCCCAAGGAGCAAGCTGAAGGAAGTAACCTATCCTTACGTAAGAAAGAAGGTGAAGGAGAAGAAACAATAGGTGAAGATGGAAGTAAAAAGATAGAAATAAAATCAAATATTAACGGTTTAACCTCTCTTCAATTTAGTAACGTAATTAGTTGTGCATCTACAATGATTAAGATTCTAAAGGAGGGGATAAACCCCATACTCAATCAATACGATTATCCCGAACTTAAGGTTAGAGTGGGTATAGACTACGGAGAGGTGGCCATAGTACAGTACGGCATAGATATTTATGAATTTGATAATGTAACGTTCAAAGCGCCACATTTAGATCTTATAGGGTATACTATTAGTGTAGCCGTCAAAATGACATCTCTCGCGGAGCCGGATCACATGGTGATTGGCCAAAAACTTTTTGATAACTTAGACGATAAATTAAAGGCATCGTTCAGGAAAGTACAGACCAATACCGAAATTTGGAGTTATTCAAATGAAACGCATGATGGACTTTATTCTCTTTTTACCAAGTGATCGAATCAAGGATGATAACTTTTCGTAAAAAGGGTTCATTCAATAGTAAAGTTCAAATGATTTTTCCTCTCGAATCGTGTTCCACCAGTAGATTGTATAGGTATCGATAAGAATTTTCAAATTAATAGACTGGAAATCCTGCGGGAAATTGAAAAGATGCTAGTAATAAAACTCAAAAAGTAAAAAAAAGAAAATTTTATTGCTGTCCTAATGCGTTGTTGCCACTATTCACCTGATTTTGGAAGCTCTCGTTATCACATGATACAATTGCATCTTTACCTGATACACATTGTGCGTTTTGATTGGAGGTTTGTGATTGGCCGATACCTTGGTTGGCGCTGTTTCCACCTTTACCGCTTCCTCCTTGTTGACCTGCTGCATTGTTTCCGCTATTTGCTTGGTTTTGAGTGCTCGTATTACTACAAGAATTGCTCAATGAACCGCCTGCTACACATTGTGCGTTTTGATTGGAGGTTTGTGATTGGCCGATACCTTGGTTGGCGCTGTTTCCACCTTTACCACTGCCACCACTTTGTGCGGCTGCATTGTTTCCGCTATTTGCTTGGTTTTGAGTGCTCGTATTATTACATGAGT
>QCWC01000153.1 GCA_013114705.1 Candidatus Nitrosocosmicus sp.
TCACGACCGAGGGCGTTCCACTGAATCATCTCGTCGGCCGGCGCTTCACGATCGGCGAGACTCTTCTCGAAGGCGTGATGCTGAGCGTCCAAGAACAGATTGTTGTCCTATTCCAATAATCTTTGATAGTTGATTAAAGTATAATGGTTCTTTTGAAAGTAAAAATAAAATTTTTCTTCGAGTTGAGTTTCCGAGAATATCTAAAATTAAATCGGTATTTAGATCATTGTTTTTATAAATATTAGCACCAGGTCCTCTTCCAGATTCTATTGTGTCTCTCATTTTAAATACCTTCAATATCAAACCTAATTTTATTCATAATTATTATAAAAGAAAATAAGTTTATTATTAGACTTGTCGTATTCTTCAATCCATTTCCGGTCAATACATTCATTGCCATAACCAGATGGCGGTGACTTTGATTTGCTGGCAGTAATTACATCATCAATTCTAAGTATCATTGATGATGTCTCTGTTGCCGTATTTATAACCTGTTCTTTTACTGCCAGATATTGAACATCCATTTCTTTAAGTATAGTTGCTCCATCATTTGTAATGATAACATCACCCAATTGGTTTACTAACATTTTTTCCATACCACGTAGACCTAAACTAGATTTGATCATTTCTGTAACTAATTTAGCTGTAGTAATGTTATTTCTTTGAGCATCTTTATACTTTGTTTCATTACTTCCTTCTTTTAATAAAACAATTGGAACTTGAGATGACATTTTATACACACCTCTTGTTACTAACATATAGTAAAATCTACATTATAAATATTGTTAAATATCTCTTCAAACTCATTAAAATAATCACATTATGTGAGTAACATATAAATATCGTTTTTGATTATTATAAATCGATCAAAATGTCATCATCCAAGATAACTCCAAAAAATAAGGATGAACAAAAGAGACAAGTAATGATACGTAGGCCATTTGATGAACTATTTGATACGTTCAGACATGATATAGAGGATGCCTTTTTTACCCCCTTCTTGAACCCGTTGAGAACCTTTGGAATAGCACCTGGTATGGATTTAGAGATGCGTATTCCGTTATGTGATATTATGGATAAAGGAGACAAATATACAATTTCATTAGAAGTGCCTGGTATACAAAAGGACGGAATAGATATTAAAGCAACTGAGGAATACATTACTGTTTCAGCCCAAGAAGAAAAGCAAGAAGAACAACAAGGAGAAAACTATGTCCTCAGAGAAAGAACGTATAAGTCATTCTCAAGAAAAATACCATTTTCCGAAAGCATCGTACCTGCTAAAATTGATGCTACTGTGGAAAACGGTATTTTAAAAATAGAGGTACCTAAACAAAAACCAACATCCATTGAGGAAACTACGGTAAAAATAAAATAAAAGATAATTATCTTTTTTAATTTAAATTTTAGATTTATTAACTTCACCAAACCTCTATTTCTGTGAATGTTTTATCTTTACCATTCAGAACTTAATTCAACTTAACTATCATCAGTTACCAATTACAAATATCGTAATATTTATATACTTTTGTGCCAGCGGTTTGTGCTACAAATTTGACCTAAAAAGAGGATTCAAATTATCATATATTTAAAAGATCTTTCCAAAAGAAATGAAAATCAATCCAAATATTTCATGAACTCTTTTGTTTTTTGGTTGCTATTTGTACAATCTGTCTTTCTATCTGTTCTGTGTATCGTATGCAGTATTTTAGATCCATCATTTAGTCCATCAAACCATTTTTTTGATATCTGTGCCAGCATCTGTAAAAGTTGGTTCTAGAAATATTAATTGTCTTGTAAATGTCTGTTACTTTCCATCCATCTAATTTGCGTCTGATACTTTATCTCATTTTTACAGAATCTTTTCTATACGGCACTGGTTGTAACACTCATCTTTATCTTTACTGTATGAAGGTAAAAGAGTGTAACAGATATTATGGGATAATACAATATTAGAAAAACAGTTTTTAAAATAAATTTTCATTACATAGTCCTGAACAAATTTCATATAACTTGACTGGAACTGCCTTTATTATTTGGTTATGTATTTTATTGATACATTCATACAATAAAGGTTTAAAGATTTAATTAACAAAATTGTTTTCTTTTTAGTATGTCTACTCAAATGGCCAGTGCCAGACGTGGTGTTGCTACAGATGAAATGATTCAGGTCGCAAAAGATGAAGACGTTTCATTAGATTTTCTTATTCAAAGAATTGCTAACGGTTCTATAATTATTCCAAAAAACAATTCTAGAAAGCAGAAAATAAAATTTGTCGGAATTGGTAAAGGATTAAAAACAAAGGTCAATGTCAATATTGGAACTTCGACTTTATATCAAAATCTTGATGAAGAGATTTCAAAAGCAAAAGTTGCACTAGACTACGGTGGTGACACAATAATGGACCTATCCGATGGCGGAGACCTTAATTTGATTCGAGAAAAACTACTAGAGACAGCCACTATAACATTTGGAACTGTTCCAATTTATCAGGCATATGCTTACGGTGTTGAAAAATACAAAAATCCACTAAACATTACAGAAGACGATTTTTTAAATGCATTTGAAAAACATGCAAAAGATGGTGTAGATTATACTACCATACACTCTGGCATTACCCTAAATCTGGCAAAAAGGATAATGGAAGTAAAAAGACATGCTGGCATTGTTTCAAAAGGCGGAACAATCACTGCTGCATGGATGTTAAAGTATGAAAAAGAAAATCCATATCACAAACATTTTGATTATTTATGCGAAATAGCAAGAAAATATGATGTAACCTTCAGTTTGGGAGATGCGCTAAGGCCTGGGTCAATACTGGATTCGCATGATGAATTGCAAGTTGAAGAAATGATTAATGTTTCAAGATTGACAAAACGTGCTCATAAAATGGATGTACAGGTAATGATAGAAGGTCCAGGACATGTTCCATTAAATGAAATTTCTGCCAATGTTCGTTTAGCCAAATCCCTAATTGGAGAAGTTCCATATTATGTTCTAGGTCCACTGGTAACAGATATTGCATCAGGATATGATCATATAGCAAGTGCTATTGGAGCTGCGATATCTGCTTCGGAAGGTGTTGACCTGTTATGTTATCTAACACCGGCAGAACATCTTGCATTACCAAATACCAAAGATGTCAAAGACGGACTGATAGCATACAAGATAGCTGCACACGCAGGCGACCTGGTAAAGTTACGTGAAAAAGCAATAAAATGGGATATGGAGATGACAAATGCAAGACGTACTTTAAACTGGGAAAAACAACTAGAATTGTCTATCGATCCTGAAAATGCAAAGAAAATTCACTATGGACAAAATGGGCAAATGGAAGGAAACAACGTTCCATGTACCATGTGTGGTTCTGCATGTGTATATCTAATGTTACCACAACAGAGAAAATATATAAAAGAAACTACAGAAACAGAATAGTGTATAGCTTATGTGTAATCTACTTTATTTTTGGATTTAATTCAATATTCATTCGTAATCTCCATATGTGCTGACTTAGCCTATCCCAAAATTAACCTTCTATAAACAATAAAACTATTTGCCAAATTAATTAAACCTAGATAGTTCTCATCATTTTTTTTATATCGTGTAAATAATTTCATAAATTTATTGTGCCTTGAATTTCTTCTCTCTACAACCCATATTCTTGCAGTATAATTTTTATGCAATACTTTTTCTTCTTCTGTGACGTATATGAGGAATGTATCCTCTTTCGCTGATTTCTTGTTCTACTTCCTTGGAATGATATACCTTATCAAGACATAGATTCTGCTTGTGTTTGTATTTGGATGGTCGTTTGATAACCTTATTGTCAATGGTATTGGTTGTGACAGTAACATCGTGAGTATTTGCAGAGGTTATTAAAAAAGACAAAGGAATACCATCTTTCTGTTAAAATATGTCGTTTGCTTTCTAATTTGCATCTATCGGTAGGATTATGAACTGTCATTGCTCTTCATAAAGGTGATCGAGTTACTATCCAGTGATCGCCAATTCCATTTTATTCCTATCTAGCTATCGTATAATTTCAATAATCTGGTTCATAATTTGTCTAATATCTCTGATTGTCTCCATTGCTGATATCGTCTATGACATGTGGAACTTTAACCCCATTCTTTGGGTAACATTTTCCATTGACATCCTATTCTCAACACAAATACTATACCATCAAATCCCTTTCTATATGGAACGATTGGATGGCCAAATGTATTGTCTGGTTTTTTATCAGGTAGAATATTCTTAATTTCATTCCATAGATAATCTGGAATACATGTAATTGTTCTAACATACTTTTTGTTCTTTAGTCTTATTGGAGGAGATGGAAAACAAACAATCTAAATTATTATCTATTTTTGGGATGGGCTCCTATAATATATATACAAGATATTAGTCGATAAAATATTGATAAAATATAATTATAATAACGTTAAAAATTCTAAAGAAAAATTAAAACTATACTGCAGAACATATGATAATAATGTTGGTGGCTTGATACGGTTTTATTCAATCCTTACTTTATTATTTGGATCTATTGTCGTTATATCAGTAGATAATTTTTACGCCGTTTTTTCGTTAGAATTTGAAAATTCCAAATTGAAGGTTGTATATCCTGATTCATGGTTTGTACAATCACCACAAGAAAATTATGGTTATGATGTTTCTTT
Organism: Candidatus Nitrosocosmicus sp.; assembly: GCA_013114705.1. Lineage (GTDB taxonomy): Archaea > Thermoproteota > Nitrososphaeria > Nitrososphaerales > Nitrososphaeraceae > Nitrosocosmicus. Next base: position 4,681 of record QCWC01000153.1, read on the forward strand.
TGAAGCGGTTGATGGTAATGCATTTGTAGGTTATGCCATATATTATGGGTATGATAGTTTTACCAAGTTCCTAGACGAACAAATTAAATCACTTGAAGAAACTTTTTCAAATCTGGAGAAATCGAGTTTAATAAAAAATGAACCAGGTTGGTATGGCTTTACTTACTCTATTTATGAAAATGAAATAGAAAGTACCGGATATTTCGGTGCACAACAACTATCCAAAGATATAATTCTTGTAACAGACTTTGTTTCAACACCTTCAAGCTTTGATTCTCGCTGGAACGAATTTATAAAATTTAAACCAACGGTATTTACAAAGACAAATGATGATTCTAGTAATTCCATGTATGACAAAATATTAGAGGAAGAAAAACAAAAACATGCAGAAATAACTAATAAAATAGAACATTGTGGAAAAATGAACATTATCGAAAATATGAGGATAAATCCTCCAACTTCTAGTTATTGGGATAGTTATTGCGAGGTATGGAGATACAGATAAGGAGAGCTTAACACTACTAATCAAAAATTTGGCTTCAACATAAATGACCACTAGTTCTGTAAAAGAATAATTAAAAATCTACCTGTGTGTACAAAACAAAAAATTGGCTGTAAAGATTATCCTTATTTATCAAGGTATTTCAAAACTTACCAAAAATTTTATCTGTACAAGACATTCATTTACTAACATAATTCAAACGTTAATCCCCTATCATGTATCAAATCATAGGCACTTAATCAATTGTTTATAGAAACAACTTGACCTTAAATGCGATTTGATTTTTATGCGTTGGGCACAGTATACACAAAGTATATCAGAAATAATCTGTTCTTATCTAAAGACTTTTGTTAAATCGAACGTAAA